>NZ_PKHE01000002.1:0-137076 GCF_002847645.1 Falseniella ignava | reverse complement strand
TCTCATCTACAAATGATAATGTCTCAAGTAACCGTAAATGAAAATGTCCCACTTTAGTGTATATTAAATCTAAGGAGGGATCTCAATGGAGGATTATCTTAACATGAATGAGACACATAAATATAATATCATCAAGGCTGTCGTCAATGGACGGAAATCCAAAGCTCGTGCTGAAGTGGAATTAAACTTATCCAGACGACAGATCAATCGATTGATTCTTAAATACAAACAAGAGGGGCGAAAAGGCTTCAGACATAAGAATGCCAATCGCAAACCTTCTAAAACCATTGACCGTCATACTCGAAAGCGAATCGTTCAGCTCTATCGCTCGAAATACTATGACTTTAACTTCACACACTTCCATGAAAAACTTCAAGAAGTTGAGGAAATCCTTCTCTCTGAAAGCTCGCTAAGAAATATCTTGAAGGAAGCACACATTGTCTCGCCTCTAGCTACCCGTCGAACTAAACGGCGTGTCGCTAAAGAGCTCGAAGACAAAGCAGACAAGAAAGGCCTGACCCCTCACGAAAAAGAAACCTTACAGGAGGTTCAAGTCGTTGAAGCCTCAAAAGCACACCCGAGTCGCCCACGATGCAAATATGCTGGGGAACTGCTTCAGATGGATGCTTCAGAACATCAATGGTTCGAGGCTGACGAGAACTATTACTATCTCCATGCCGCGATTGATGATGCCACTGGTACAGTCGTTGGTGCTTATTTCGCAGCACAGGAGACACTTGAAGGCTATTATCAAGTCTCACATCAATTCCTGACCCACTACGGTATTCCTCATCGCATTTTGACAGATTATCGATCCATTTTCTCAGGCGTCAACACCCCAAAAAAGGGCGCTGCTCTTGAAGAACAGGCCCTCACTCAATACGGATATGCTTGCCAGACACTTGGAATTGAACTGGAAGCGACCTCAGTACCCCAAGCTAAAGGACGTATTGAACGTCTTTTCGGTACGTTTCAAAACCGCTTACTTCAAGAAATGCGGTTAAATGGTATCCGTAATATGGATGAAGCGAATCAGTTTCTAAGGGACTACCTCCCACAGTTTAATCAAAAATTCGCCCATCCCATTAAAGATAGCATAAATGCCTTTGAAAAACTATCAGCAGACACAAATCTCGATTACATCCTCGCTAGATTTGCCCTGCGTGTCATTCACTCTGGTCATACTGTTCGATACAACAACCATGTCTATCATCTTTACGACCAGCATGGGAGGCAAGTCCATTTGCCAAGAAAAACTAAAGTTATGGTCATTAGTACGCGTGATTTACAACTCTTTGTCTCTCATAAAAATCAACTCTTTAAACTAATTGAAATGCCGTCACACCAAGCCATATCTAAAATACTAGATATTCAAGAAGCTAAGTCTAAACCGAAACCACACATTCCACCGATGTCGCATCCGTGGAAAGGACAATCTTATCAACGTTACCTAAAGAAGCAAGAATACATAAAGAAAAAAGAGCTAATTGAAGTGTAGTGATAATCCCTCGTGATGAAGGACGATGCGCTTTTTGTATCGTCCATCATCACGAGGCAACCAAGCGAGCGAAGCGCGGTAGTTTTTAACCCTCTTTCGTTACACGCTAAAAACCCAAAAATCGGGACATATTCATTTGTGCTTGACATCAAAGGTTTCGACGCTTTTTGTTGTGAAACAGTTAATCAAATCTTTTCCTAAAGAAGCTCTCATTTTCAGATGCTTACAGTGCTTGGCAGAGAGAAACCAACGATAACTCCAACGGATTACACAAAGATTTTTCCTAAATACGCAAATCAAGCTAAAATCACGGAACATGACTTCTTCAATGCGCTATAGGTGATAAACATTCGACCTAGAAAGTGTTTAGATTTTAAAACACCATTTGAAGTACTCATGCACGGACTTTTTTCAGTTAGAATAATTTTTTGTCGCAATAATTACTAATTTTATCATATTAATAAAATAGTACAATAGCATGCCCAGAGAAATTTCATTAATTACGACACTTTAGATAATATTGAAATTTACATATTACGTTCTTTGTTTAATGAAATTAAATTAGGATTGCTGGTAGATTCGACTTCTCCAAGTTTTACTCATCTATTCATACATAAATTACAAAGAACTTCTTTCTTAGCAAATTCTATCACCCCTATTTGATCAGAACATATAAAAAAAGAGACTTCCCGTAATTGGGAAGTGCCTTTGAAAATTTCTTGTTTCTTTAAGCTCAACTTGCCATTGTAAGTTGAGGGACTCCATCTGTAAGCGAACAAGTTCGCAACAGCTGTAATCTAACGTTTTGAGTCTTCAGTTGTTGCCCTGCACGCATATCTTAGACGTAACACACTGTGTTCGAACGGTTTTGAGTAAATTGCACCCGTCAATTCAACAAAAAAGCACTCCCGATGATGGGAGTGCTGTAATTTCGTATTTGCAATAACAAATATTAACGTTTTGAGAATTGTGAACTCTTACGAGCTTTCTTAAGACCTGGTTGATTAGCATTTTATTTCAATGAATTTCAAAAACCTTTAATATCAATGGTTTTGAAGGGGTTAGCTTAAAATTAATTTCATCCAATTTCAATAAATTTCAATAAAATGGTGTGAACTTTTACCTAAAATAAGTAAAAACGAGCTAGAAAACACTAAAGTTCACACCATCTTTATTACTATTTTTCAGATGTATATTTATTCGACCAAGTTCAGAATCTTGTCTAAAGACTCAACCCAGTAAATTTCTCTCCTAATGCTATCTCTCCTAATTGTTCAATCGTTCCACGACTATCGTTAATTGTATAAAACTTCAATCCTTTTATTTTTAGACCATTTACTTCCTCTTCAAATACTAAGTCAGCTTCATGATTATTAATGTACATTAGGAGATCTTCTTTCCATGCTTCACGCTCTAAAAGATTAATCCCTTTTGGCTCAATGAATATTTGTAGAAAATGATCTGCATTCGCAAGTAAAAAAATAAAATCGGGTTGGAAAGCTTCAAAATGAACATCAGTCGTTTCTCGATCAAATTGATACAGCTTTAATTTCTCACTTTTCGCAGATTCACGATGCATATTTTCGTCCATACGTACTAGATAGACATCACTGTATTTTTCATTTAAATCAATCAATCGATCTTTTATTCGATCGATTAACTGTTGCTCAGTTTGATTGATAAAGGCTGAATCATATACAAAGAAATCTTCATTTTTATAATCTTGTCTACTTACATTCTGAGAAGCTCTAATATCAAATAACTTCATACGTCCTGTATCATAGTTCGGCTGACGCTTTCTATAATCACTAACATATTCACGTATTGGATACCCTATAAATTTGTTTGTTCCGATTTCTTTACGGTAACCTTGCTTGATTTGCTGTTCAACTTTGCGTAAATAAATTTCTAATATCTCTAATTTTTCTTCGGGTTTAAGCTTTTTTCTTCCCATGCTTCTAGGAACTACAGCATACAAGGTTCTATTGTTTAAGTTTAACCATGACTCACCCAAAAATTCTTCTCTTGATTTTAGTAATGGAAGATATTCTTTTAAACGAGCGAAATGATAAAAAGAATTTCGATTCATCGCTTTCATAATTAATCTTAAATCTAATTGAATTGCTTTTTGGAAAGTATCTGAGAAATCTTCTTGAACCATAGCTGAATCATAATTATATTCTCTTGTGGTAAAGTGCCAATTAATAATAATATCTGACCGATTATCCACACCATATTTTGATAAATTGTCATAATGATCATCAGCAACACGAACTCGTTCATTATAATAGATAGACCCTTTTTTCCAAATATCCGTTTTCTTAAATGATGGCTTAACTTTAACTTCAATCAATGGATTTTTCTTATCTTCTCCACTCGGTAGATTCATTTCATTTAATGATTCCACTAGATTTTTTAGATATTGCGGTTCATTGATTGTATGATAATGTAATGTTTCAAGTAGTAAGCTGTCTGCACCATCTTCTTCAAAGCGACGTTGATATGAGATTTTGTCATCCAATCTAAACGGATTGTATCTTGCTCCACGTCCGATAAGTTGCGCTTCAGCCATCGTTGATGTTTTTGTACCTTTAGCATTTTCAGTATCAGAAATCCGAACGATATCATACAAGTTCAGGACGTCCCAGCCTTCTGTTAATTTTGCAACGGCAAAAACAACTCTATATAAATTCGAAGGATTCTCCAATGTATTTAAGGATTCATATTGTCCTTTTTCAAGCATGTTCCCACGATCCGTATCATTCGCATTGATGGTTCGCCCTTTAGAAAACTGACGTTTCATTTCTCGAACCATCTCTGATAATTTATCAATGTTCGATAAATAGTATCGATAAGTTCTATAAAGTGTTTCACTTTGTTCTTCTGAGTTTTCATTAAATCTCAATCTGATAAATGATTCAATCATGTCAGGAGTCAAATCTTCAATAAGATCTAAAAACTTACTTTCTGCTTCGTTTGAATCTTTAATTTTTGGCGACTTGAATAAGATAACTGGCTTAATTTCAACATCATGCATTTCTTTCGCATATAATCGTCTGAATTCACTCAATAATATGACGTTCATCATATTTTCTATATCTTTATTACTTGACTGAATTCTTCGGATGTTCTTAGAATAGCCATCTAAAATATACCTATCTAAAGCATAACGATAGATGATTTTATCTTTGTATTTCTGATATACTTGCTTATTCTCTAAATCGATTGTTGCTGTAAATTCTAATAAGCGATTCTCATTGTTTGCACCAAGTATGAGGTCTATCGTTCTCTCCCATGACCGTTCATCTTCTTTTTCTTTCTTCGTACTTGCTGAATAATGATGTGCTTCATCAGCCAAAATAACAGTCTTATGTTTCTTATACTCCGTCAATCCCATTGTATTTTCTTTTTCAGTAAAGAGATCACTCGCAATCCCTTGAATGGTATCTAGTTTGATATAGATGACGTTCTCTCTCATGGTAGTTGGGAATTGACGAACCTGTTCGATACGTATCCGATTACCTTCGATCTCAATGGGATGATTATATAAGTTTTTTATTGAATTCGTATCTGTTAGATTATCTATTGTTTTTTGTAGAACAGAATTTGTATTCACGGTAAAGAGAAATCTTTGATATCCCTCTTCTTTAAATAGATACAAGATTAACCCTGCCATTAAATCCGTCTTCCCAGAACCTGTCGCCATATTGAAGAGAACATGTTTTGATTGCATGTATTTAAACTCTGTATTATTTAAAGCAAAGTGAAAGTAATGAAGAGCTCTATCTTGATAATAACGAAAACGATGCTTCATGTTGTCATATATATATTGAGGAGTTTGATAATTTAGTGTTCGTTCTTCTAAAGTTCCATCATATGCAGTTAAGGCATCTAAAAGAGGTAGACTTGATTTTTTAGCCAATAACATCATCCTCCTTATAGAATGACTGATTGAAGGCATAATCAGTATCTGATATTAAATCCCTTACATTCACATCATCGATTTCAGAATAATTATAATAGAGTTGATTCTTATCAATAACCTTCAACAGTAATTTCTTTCGCTCATCAAGTGACGATTCTTCTTCAAGAATTTCTTCTAATGCTTGTAGATCTACTTTGAAATTTAGATCCACATTCTCCAGCATGAGATGATATATCTTGAATAATTCTTCGCTATCATCTGCCTTATATATTTGATCAATATAGCCTTGACTCTTCTCCATTAATTCTGCGTAAACGAATGATCCTCCACCCTGCCAATCAACATCTTTGGAAATACCACCTTGTTCCCCTTCTATCACTTTTTGAAGTCGGGGTACTGACAGGGTCTTGATATAGTCCATTTGTTCAATTCCTATATACTTACGACTCAATTTATGTGCTACTGCAGCAGTTGTTCCAGTACCTAAATGAAAATCTAATACTAAGTCTCCTGGATTGGTAGTCATTGAGATAATATCTTTTAATAGACGCTCAGGTTTTTTTCCATTAGAAAAAACTACATTTCCTTCCTTATTCACATTACCCATATCAAGGTAGTAATCTTCCCACCAATCACCTCTTATTTTTCTTAATCCTTCAGGGGACTTGTAACTATCTGTTTTTCCCCAAGAATCTGATAGCCGAAGTAATTGTTGCATGCGACCTTTACTATTAATTGTGAGTAAATATTCTTTATCTCCACGAATCACTTTTTTATACTTACCTTCTTGAAGCTCATCACTTATATCTTCACCAGTAACTTTATCAGATCGCACGATCTCGGCGAGATGAGATCGCACGATCTCGGCGAGATGAGATCGCACGATCTCGGCGAATTCAGCACTTTTTTGAAATGCTTCCTTTAAAGATATCGGCTTCTCATTATTTAAATCTTTAGGATAACGGTAATCATAAAGCTCACGTAAAGGTACAATGTTTTCATCATCTTTTAAGTATAATGAATAATGCTCATCATAGTCTTCTCTAATATCATAAAGAGGATGTATGGCTATATTTTTATGCCCATCGGGTGTAAATACATGAATATATTCACCGTTTTTCACAACATTTCCCAGTTGTGCTGATCTCACTTTCATACCTTGAGTCGTTGACATTTGACAATGAATTGTCGCTACAAAGGAGCCACGCCCAAAAATATCATCCAGCAAAACTTTTAAATATGCTTGTTCATTATCGTCACATTGAACAAATAGGACACCATTTGGTTTTAGCAGTTCTTTAGCTACTTCTAGACGATTCTTCATAAAAGTTAACCATGTCGAATGACTGAATTTATCATTATACTGAAAACTACCCGAATCAGTATTATACGGTGGATCAATATAAATTAGTTGTACTTTCCCAGCAAATTTCTCCCTAAGTGCATGTAGGACTAATAAGTTATTACCCTTCAAAATTAAATTATCTTCTTCCCCATCAAAGTCACTCGCAGCTTCCACGCCATCGTTACTATATCTTTTAGCATTAACTAATATTTTTTTGTCTAACATTACATCAATTTCTTCAGAAGCAATGACTTCATTATAGAAAGGTTCATCAGGCTTCAAATCATCTTTTTCGACATCTTCTTTAGTCATTCCAGCCTTTAAGACAGTGTCTTTGTATGGGAAATCTAATACCACTTCCGTTGATTCATCGATAAATCTTCCTCTTGAAGTTAGACCTATCTTCTTAGTGTATTTTGTGTGTGAATCCATCCAAAAGTCATCCATTTCGAATGTTTCAATTAATTTATTTGTTTCAATTATCGTGTATTCCCCAAGATTCTTTGAGTAATGCTTGCGAACTAATGGATCATTCAGTAATGCTAGCACTAGGTTTTCATCATACTTGTCAATATCCTCTATAACTTTTGACTTATTTAAATCCCCACTTATAAAGTATTTCTCTTCAAACTGACTTAATACAGAGTATAGTGCCTTCATAATTTTTGTATCCATTAAATCAACACTCCTATTCTATGATTCCCGTGCATTATAGGTTAAGTTTCATTATTAGTCATGATTAAGAAAACATAATATCTCATTTGTTCTCAATCTGCTCTTTAATTTCGTCATTCATTTTATTTCTAAGTTTACTTGACTGGATATAAAAATATTCAATGTACTTACGGAACTCTCGTTTTTTCAATGCCTTTTCAAGTTTCATGATGAACTCTTCTTTGTTGTGTAACACATACTCCTTATCATCTGCTTTCGAGTTATATCTCTTATCGTAATCTCTTAAAAATCGGTTCATTCGATCTGAATAGTTCTCTCTTTCATTTTCAAAGTTTTGATTTGAATTAATATCATTACAAATAGTCACTTTGAATTTATCAAATAAACTATTGGATATTATGGGAGTATCTTTGCTTTTGTTCATTAAAAAATAACATTGATCAATGATTTGATCATTCGGCGAGTCCATCATCAAACGATATTCATCTAAGGTTATATTTAAACGAGCCATTTCCTGATTTCTTAAAATATCTAATGATTCAATCATATCCATTTTGATTATATTTAGTAAATCTTGAATAAACGTATCAACATAGGATATTAATTGTTCTTGGTCAAAGTCTATTATCTCTGGGAATATATCCTTTGATTTTTTAAATACAATTTTTGAAGAGTTTTGAAAATAAAAATCTTCTAGATAAAAATCTAAAGCTCGAAGGAAACTTTCATTCACTAAATATCTTGGTACACCTGCTTTAGTTTTAGCATATTGACTTGGAGGGATGCTGATATCCGTAGTATAATATGTTTCATTTTCATCCGTTACATTTATAAGAATTTTAAAATCACCAAGATAGCTTTCTAGTGACTTAATATAATCATGCATCTTAATTTGAGCATTATATTCAGATTCATTTAACTCCTGCTCAATAGATTCTGATGGAAGATTTTCAACCTCAATAAATTCATTAATCAACTTAACTATCCTTCGAGAGGTATACTCCATGCCGATATTTGAATACTTATTGCTAGATAACCAATTTAAGCAGTCATCAATTGTAAAATAATCATCTGTATTAATTTTCTTTTGATCAAATTTTTCCTTCATATAATATAACCCCCATCATTTCACCGTCTCCTTTCATGGTACATTAAGGATAGCAAATGACTAGACATTTGCAACACTAAATGAAGAAAGGAGGTGACATCATGAAAGCGTTGAATCAATTTCGACACTTCGATTCCCAAGGATTCCTAAAGGATAAGGTCTTAGAAGTTACTCAAATTACCAATTGGGTTGATTACAATACTAAGGAAGTACTTGGAGATAAAGTAGAAGTAGTTATTTTAATTGATAACACACCTTACGCTCCTACAAGAAATGGTGAGATCGTTACAAATAAGTTTGAAAAGTTAAATGTAAAGGTTCCTAACGCTGAAAATATTAAAGTGGGAGATCAAGTCACATTAATTAACCCTGTCGGGAGTGTCTATGGTGAGTATCAAAATCAGCTATCGTTGAAAGCTGATGGGCTCAAAATAATTAAAGAGGTGTAAAAATGAAAACATTCGATAAGAACATTACAAATTTTATGTACGAATCACTACCAACTAAATTATTAGTTGGTAGTGGATTCACTTTACCCCTGCCTCTGTGCTCCTATATGATAATTCGAGCAATACGTTTATTACCTACTCGTTCACCTTTAATTCATCCAGACCTTCAAACCAAGATCATAATCGTAACTACTTTAGTTCCTGTAACGATCGCTTTAATAAGTTTATTATTATTTGTTCTTCAAAATGATAGTCAAAAAGTTAGCGTGATGATTAGAAAAAGACTCTTTAGTCCACATTACGGAAACCCATTTAAAATGACGGATGGCGAACGGATACCAAATATTCAAGTGAAGTGTGAATATCAGTCTAAAGAGCTAGAAAAGATATTCATTACTGTTTTTACAACAAACAAAGAACCTTCTTTCATTTCTGATTTATCGAACGTTATATCGGCTTCTCTTCGGAAGCAATATGAAGCATTTGCAGTAACGCAGATCATAGAAGATTTAAACATGATATCCGTTACCTTTGTGTGCACAAACGTTTTAAAGAACCATAAGATTGTAGCCTCTCGTCTTAAAGATATTCAATCTAATGATCCATCTAGGGTGGTAATTCAGGATAATGTAGGCATTGATTTAACGAGTAGCGGAAGTATACTCATTGTCGGCAAGACTCGCTCAGGAAAAACTCAAGCTGCTCAAACTATTTTGCTTCAGTTATTAGCTAATGGACCAGACAAGTACGACTCAAAAATAATAATAGTTGATCCAAAATCAGCAGAATTGTCAACTTTGCCACACACATTATCTCCTAGTAAACATTCATTAGAGACTATTATTGAGTCAATGGAAGACTTTGAGAAAACAATCAAATATCGACAATCCGTATTAAATGAGATGTCAATACAATCAGGATCAGCTGAACTTTGGTGGAAAGTTGGAATGAAACCGTCTATTTTGTTCATTGACGAATTTGTTGCTTTCAATACGTTACTAGAAAAAAGAGCAAATAAAGACAACTTTAAATGTACGAAAGGTTACTTTGAGAGCTTGTTAAAGAGAATCGTAACAATGGGAGCAAGTACAGGCTCGTTTGTCATTTTAAGTATCGCACAACCAAATACGCAAGAGTTGAGTTCAATGTTAAGAGATGCATTTACAACAAAGATATTATTCCGTCCAACCCGAGATGAAGCTCAATTCTTGTGGAACGCTTCGCAATATGAACTACTTCCCCTTCAATCATATAAGGCAGGAGATGCATGGTTTACATCCAGCGACGGTATTCACGACACAACTGTTAACTATGTTCAATTTCCTCATCTGAAATTTGATGCTTTCAGAAAACTAGGTGTTCTACTGGAGGAATATGGTCGATTGAATACCAAAAGTTCTCCCGTTCAGGATGCTTCGGCGTCCTGAACGGGAGCTGAACGGGGGTAATGTAATAACCCCCGTTCCCGAAAGGAGGACTTTTATTGAAACCTGAAATTAATGTTTCAGTAGATGAATTTACGATCGTTTTACATCCTGAAGATGAATTCACACTGAAAAAATGGGTATTAAATGCAACTCAAATGATTCATTCCTTTGAAGAAAAGTCAGGAATCATCCACCTTTTCGGAAAAAGAAACATATTAGAACGACCTCCTCAGGGTTATAAGACTGCATATACTTATGGCGAACATCCATTTTATTTTGCAATTGGATTCCATGAAAGTTACGTAAAAATGGGAGTTATTATTAAATTCTCCGCTTTGGCATGGAGTTTCTATCAAACATTTTACTTAAATCGCTTTGAACAAGAAATTCATGTATTTCAGTTTGTACAAAATATTCAATGTGAAGATTTATACACGGTTCGTTTGAGTCGATTCGATTTAGCGATTGATTACTTAAATTTTGATATTGAAGTCGATAGCTTATACAAGGATTTAACATCCGAACCAAAACTCATGGTGATCAAGAATATTAATAACAGAATTAATAATTCAGTAATATCTGGTATGGTAGCGAATAATGTTAGTAACACGATGTATATTGGGTCTCGAAAAAGGAACGTTAATATACTATTGCGAGTATACGATAAAAAGATCGAACAAATCGAAACGAATGGATATTTCCTTAAAGAGGCACTTGCTTATCAATCCTGGATTCGATTCGAAGTCGTTTTTAAGGGCAAATACGCCCATCAGATTACAGATAGTTTGATGGACATAACTAAGTTTGAGCTTTACCAAAATTATTTAATTAATCTTTTTCTTGAAAAGTACCAATTCTACCAAGTTAATAACGATGAATTAATATTACACCCCATCTCAGACATACTATTCAAAGCTTTAAAATCAGAAACTCTTGACCAAACATTATATTCTCCACGACCGATTAATAATGATCTAGTATCCAGTCTGTTGTATATCATCAAAGGTTCGGGACTATTCCCGATATTATACAAGGTTGAACAGATTTGGGGGGATGATCAAATAGAGTTATTATTCGAATTCATTTATTACATCTATAAAAGTCGATTCAATCCTAATAATGATCATAGAGCTTGGCTTGAAAAAAATAATAAAACTCTAAAAACTGTTCCATTCGAAGAGATATTAGAATTAGTAAATAAGTTAATAGATAGGAGGAACAAATGAGCATATTAATCATAAAATTGACAGACAATCAGTTAGATGATTTAGCTGATCTGATAGCAAAGAAAATAACACTTGAGAAACCCAATCCCCAATGCTTTTTGAACAAAAAGCAAATGTGCGAATTTTTGAACATCTCAAATAACACTTTAGACCGTTGGATTGCTGAAGGTTTGCCCGTTATTAAAATCAATCGGACTTGTAGATTCAATATTGAAGATGTAACGAATTGGATGAATAAACGCTAGACTTTTGAATGCTATGTACTTATAGTAAGGACATAGTGTTCTCTAGCTCGAACAGGAGGATAACTATGTCGATTACTAAAACTAAAAATGGTACGTATCGATTAAGGCTATACATTCCAGAAGATGCTCGTGCATCTCTAGGGATTCAATCTAAAACGATTGAAAAACGTTTTAAAACGAAAAAGGAGGCTCAAAAATATAATAACTATCTACGCTTTGAAATTCAAAAAGCGTTAGATGGTGAGTTGGATAATACAGTTGATAATAGAGAAAATATTTTATTTAAAGACTTTTTTAAGCAAGTTTGGTGGGTTAACTATAAACTTGGACATACTACTAATACTAATTACCCCCCAACCAAACCTACGGCTGATAATACTGAATCAATCTTTCGATTGCATATTTTACCGTTGTTTGGAAATTATTCCCTTAAATTTTTAAATAATAATAAAGAGGTAGTCATTAACCTGTTAACTCAGAAAGCTTCAGAATATGCAAACTTTAAAATCATACGCAGTTACATGACGTCAGTCTTTGATTTTGCTGAAGAACTGGATTACATTGAATATAACCGACTATCCAAAATAATTAAGCGAATAAAACCAACTAAAAAGTTAAAAATTGAAGAAGCTAAAAGAGAAGAAGACTTATACCTTACCTTGTCCGAATTAAAAGATTGGCTAAATGCTTTTGATCATGATTTAGAAACAGGCGAAATTTGTTTTAAAGATTACGTATTGTTCTATACAACGTTCTTTTTATCAGATCGAAAATCCGAAACCTATGCTTTGCAGTGGAAACATATAAACTTTGCAAAAAACAAAATTCAAATAGTGCAAGCATTAGATAAGTATGGAAATATTAAGTCAACTAAAGGGAAAAAGAAGACAATATTTACAATGCCTGATGAATTAAAACAACTTCTAATAAGATGGAAAAAGGAACAAGCTGATGAGCTCAGTAATTTTTCAATCAAACAAACCTCTGAGCAACTTGTATTTACCTACATCGATACTAAAGGCAACGTTAATAAGCCCCTTCATCCTGATTATTTGAATTACCGTATGAAAAGTGTAATGAAAAGACATCCTAATCTTAAATATGCAACACCACATAAATTACGTCATACTGGGGCAACCTTGGCGAAAGAATTGGGAATGTCTTTACAAGAAGTCTCAGAAGCACTCACTCATTCAGACACGAATATCACTCAAACGTATTTAAATTCTGCGAACGTTATTCCAATGCCTGCAGGTGAATATACTTTTAGATCGATACAAAATCTATAGGGGGAATATGGTGTGAACTTTGGTGTGAACTTTTTCAAAAACATGAAAAAAACACCCCATGGTGTGAACCATGAAGTGCCTGTAAACATTGATATAACAATAATATTAACGTTTTGAGAATTGTGAACTCTTACGAGCTTTCTTAAGACCTGGTTTCTTACGCTCAACCATACGTGGGTCACGTGTAAGAAGTCCTGCTGATTTAAGTGCTGGACGGAAGTCTGGGTCCACGGTTAATAATGCACGTGCAATACCGTGACGGATTGCGCCTGCTTGACCAGAAACGCCACCACCTATCACGTTAACGAAAACATCATAACTACCTAATGTTTCAGTTACGGCGAATGGTTGCTTCATCACTTCGTGTAAGTGAGGGAATGGTACGTAATCTTCTAATGAACGTTTGTTAATCGTGATTACACCTGTTCCTGGCACTAGACGAACGCGAGCTGTCGCATTTTTACGGCGACCAGTTCCAATATATTGTGCTTGAGCCATGCTGATTCCCTCCTTAAATTAATTCTTGAATGTCTAATACTTCTGGTTGTTGAGCTGCATGTTTGTGCTCTGAACCACGATAGACATGAAGTTTTTTGAACTGTTGACGACCTAAACGGTTATCAGGAAGCATTCCTTTAATTGATAGTTCCACTAAACGCTCAGGGTTTTTCTCACGTAATTCACCGGCTGAGATAGATTTTAATCCACCTACATAACCTGAGTGATGGTGATACATCTTGTCTGTTTCTTTCTTACCAGTTAACTTAACGTTTTCTGCATTAATGATAATTACGAAGTCACCTGTATCCACATGTGGAGTGTAAGTAGGTTTTGTTTTGCCACGTAAGATTGAGGCAGCAACAGTTGAAAGACGTCCTAATGGAACATCTGTTGCATCAAGAACTACCCACTTGCGTTCTACTTCGTTTTTCTTAGCCATATATGTTTGACGCACGATGATTTCCTCCAATTTATTAGTTGTTTACATTACTATGAGTTTCCGGGGCTCATTGTGGGGTAAACAATACCGTTAATCATTGTACTATTATTATCGACTCACGTCAAGACTGCTTTTCATTATCTTTTAAAAAATCAAAATTTCTTTTCATAAAAAAAGTATGGTACCATATTGATAATTCTTCACGAGGAGGTAGCGTATGTCTTACGATGTTATTGTAGTTGGGGCAGGCTCAAGCGGGTTAATGGCAACCATTCAAGCTGCACGTCAAGGAGCCCGTACCTTATTAATTGAGAAAAACAAACAAGCTGGACGTAAATTATTACTGACGGGTGGTGGGCGTTGTAATGTTACCAATCGTGCTACCCCTGAAAAGTTGATCCAACATATTCCTGGAAATGGAAACTTCTTATACAGTGCACTTAGCCAATTCGATCCGAGTGATATTATTCAATTCTTTGAAGCATGTGGTGTAGAACTGAAAGAAGAGGACCACGGACGTATGTTTCCCGTGACGGATCGATCGCGTACGATCTTAGATACGCTATTACAGCAACTGCATGACCTGGATGTAGAGATTCGCTACGATGCCCCGGTTCAACGCTTATTAATTGATTCAAATCACCATATCCAAGGCGTTCAACTAAAATCAGGCAAGAAGGTTGATAGCGCTGCGGTGATTCTTGCCACAGGTGGTAAGACTTATGCTGCGACTGGCTCTACCGGTGATGCCTACGGTTGGCTAAAACAGGCAGGTCATACGATTACTCGTCTCTACCCTACGGAAGTCCCACTCTTATCCGATGATGCATGGATTAAAGACCGGAGCTTAACAGGTACCCCGCTTCGTGATGTGAACGTTACGGTATGGAACGGCCAAATCGGCGAGAATACCATCGTGACTCACCGAATGGATATGATCTTTACGCATTTTGGCTATTCTGGACCGGCAATCTTACGCTGTAGTGGGCACGTCAATCAATATCTCCATCAACATCCCAACCAGACTTGTCAACTCTCAATTGATTTAACGCCGGATCTTACATCACAAGAACTTGAATCGATGGCAGAAGCACAGCGTGATAAACAAGTGATTAGTATCTTAAAGCAATGGATGCCGGAGAAATTAGGACGCGTTATCAGCGAACAAATCAATATTGCACCAGACCTACCATACAAACAATTGACCCATTCCCAAGTCACTTCGTTATGGCAAATCATTAAACAATTCCCGATTACGGCTTACGGAAGTCAGCCGCTGAATAAAGCGTTTGTGACAGGTGGTGGGGTTGCGACGGATGAGATTCAACCGCGCTCGATGGAGAGTAAACTTGTTAGCGGACTTTACTTCTGTGGTGAATTAATCGATATTAACGGCTACACTGGAGGCTATAATATTACTGCCGCTTTTGTCACTGGTTCTGTGGCTGGACAGCACGCTGCTTGGCAAGCCATGAGTGTTCCAAAATAAACCTATATCCCTTAAATATTGTTAATGGCACATTAATAGCCCGTCCTTCAAATTTGAAGAACGGGCTTTATTCTATGACTTAATTATTCTGCATCGGTCGCTTCTGTTTCTTCAACTTCAGTTTCAGCTTCCGAATCAGTTTCAGCGTGATTTCCTTCTAATTCAGCAGGATCGCCGACTTGTGGATTTGAGACGATCACCACACCGTTGACAATTTCAACCTCTGCTGGGATTTTGTTCCAAGTTTTTAATTCTTCCAAAGTAATATCGTATTTATCCGCGATATCTTGTAGCGTTTCTCCTGGAACGACTTCATGAATTAACGGATTTGGATTGGACACAATCAGTAACTTGTCGGTTTCTGGTGCGACATTTTGGGTTAATTCATTCCATAACATAATCCATTGCTCTGTTGTATTGTATTTAACAGCGATATCGTAAAGCGATTCGCCTTCTTCAACTTGATGGATTTGTGGAACTAAGGCTGGGTTCGATACAAAGAGTTCTTGACCTTCCGTTAAGACCGCATCTGTCTTAAGTCGGTTCCAACGGCGTAATTGTCTTGGACGTAATTCGTATTGTTCAGCAATCGATTCAACCGTATCTTCTGCTTGAACGACATGGATCGCTGGCCTTGCACGAACGGGTAAATCCGCAACACGCATTCCATTCACACGTAGATTACTTTCTTCTGGACCGACAATTCCATTTTCACGTTTTGCACTTGCATTCGGATTATGGTTGGATGCAGGTTGAGTTTCACCATCAGCAGTTGCTTCGGTAGCCCCTTCTGAACTTGTTTCGCTCGATGGCGTATTAACAGGACCTTGAGTTGGAACCACCGATAAGCGATCTCCTACATTTAACCAATCAGAGCTAAGACCGTTCCAATTGTATAGATCCGTTACGGTAACACCATAAGCTGCTGCAATGCCAGAAAGCGTATCGCCAGGTTGAACCGTATGAATTCCATTAGTTGCATTGGCTGTTGGCGCAGGTTGCCATTCTTGTACCGATGAACTTGGTGCTACTGCACCACCAGGCACATAAAGTGGCATACCAGCAATTAACCAGTCGGATTGTAAATTATTTGCAGCCATTAATTCATGAACGGTAATGCCATTCGCTGCCGCAATACCAGAAAGCGTATCGCCAGGTTGAATCACATAGTTCCCTGATGCTGCGGGTGCTGTTGTATGGGATGAGCCACTTGATACTGGACCTGATACAGAAAGCTGCGTACCCGCGTAGATCCATGAGCTACTCAAGCCATTCCAGCTCATCAATTGATCGACCGAAATACCATAGGCATTCGCAATACCAATTAATGTATCACCTGGTTGAACGGTATAAATCCCACTACCACTGGCGGTACCAGACTGGGATTCCCCTTCTGAACTGCCGCTAGGAATAGTTAATACTGTCCCAGGCATCAACCAGTCACTACTTAGGCCGTTGGCTGACATCAATTGATCGAGTGAAATGCCGTATTGGCTCGCAATCCCCAATAGATATTCGCCTGATTGAACGGTATGTGTTGTTTGAGCGTATGTTGGGGTGAGTGATGTTAATAACAACGCTGATGATAAGATCGTTGCTGTAAGTTGGTTTTTCATATATTTTTTCATATCCGTCTCTCCTCGTCGGTATTTATAAATAAAGTCTCATCATCATTGTATCATCAATATTAGATAGAATAAACTAAAACCCCTATTAAATCTCAAAATGTAATCTACTCGCAATATTATTGTTGAAAGGCTTGTCGCTTCACCTTAAAATCTGGGCTGAGCCAGAAATTATTAACCGGTTCGCTCAGACGATAATAACGTGTTCGCAACCGTGGTAGCTCACACCTTGCAATCTGATCAATTCCTTGAGCTTCAGGCGAGCAGACATAAGCATCGATCTTATCTTGGAAAACTCCACAGTACGTTGTTGGACGTTGATGACCAAAGAACGACAAATCAGCAATAAACACATCTCCCGCTTGAACTTGAGATGAATTGATAGGATGTAAGAGGACACCTTCTAAATGTAAAATAAAAGACATATCACCATGAATACACCCATCAGATAAGAATTTTCCTGCTACCAAACTGGCGAGTAAAGCACTAGCACTATCGTAGGCGTCCGGCCCAAAGCGTTCCATTGGATCACTCGCATAGCTCACTTTCCCCACTCGCTCGGCATACCATTGAATCATGGCTGTTCGACTTGACATGCTTTCCCCTCCGTTCTTTTCACTTTCTATTTTACCATTTTTGAAGCTAAAGGGTGTAGCAAATCCCCCGTCGGTTGAAGAAGATAATAAGTGCCGGCAAAGTATAAATAATCTGATTGCGGCTGAATAACTGTTCCCTCTTGAATCAATGGCTCTGGATTAGCTGGTTTTTGAGGGGATGTTGTGGTGAGCAAAGCAACTCGACGCTCTTTGAGCTTTTGTGCTAATAGCGTCCGAAATTGGCTCATTTCTTCACCCGTATAGCCCGGGCATAGTGAGTTATTATACACTTCCCAATGGCCTACGACTGCCTGAGCTGGTAAATCAAGTCGTGTCAGTAAATCCAGCGTGAGCATTTCACGGCTTTGGATTTGAGCTGAGCTGTAATTATCACGGTGATTGGCTTCGACTGAGATATGGACTGTATCTTGGTTATGGTGGGCGACACCCCAAGTGATCCGCTCCAACCGGTAATTTTGATAGATCTTGCCTTGGCTATCAATATAATAGTGATAACCCCCACGGCCCCATCCATGCGCAGATTGCCAGTAACGTTCATGATCTGAAATCTTCCGGTTGAGTTCACGTGCTACTGCTGTATAGTGCCAAACAATACGTTTGATGTCCGATAATTTACGGTCTTGCTGCTGTCCCCCGAGTGCCTCATCAAGTCGTGAATAAATTACGACCGATTGATCGTATTGTTCCAGTTGGTGACGTTGGATTAGCCGAATCAATTTTTGACCATAGTGTGGGTCCGTTGCATACGTCCCCGTTAAGGCTTGCGCTTGATCGTCAATACTTTGGGCTTGAATTACCTGACGGTAATAATCTTTACGGTAAGGGGTTGAGTTCACAAATTGCGCATGGTCAGCCACGCTCTGTTCTAACGATTCATATTGACGAAATGCGGCTTGTTCCAACTTCGCTTGCCCTTCTAACACTTCTAAACTTTCCTTAGTATAGGTATTCCCTTGCCACGGCTTGGATGCCTTAATCCCAAAGTAATTATGTGCGTTTCGAGAGAGTTCGGACCGTCCATAATCAGACTCCAAGCAAGCTTGTGCGATACGAATACTCGGATACAATGGACTCGAATAGTTTTTCACCACCGGTGCGATGGTTTCAATAAATTGTTTTTCTTTAGACATACAATCAACCTCCATCTTAAAATTTGGTCCAGGACCATCTTATAGACGAAGGCGAAGCTTAGAACGGACAGAGTATCACCCGACTTTTATCAATAAATATTAAAACCTGAGTAAGACACCTTCGCTTACTCAGGTTCATTATTTAGTCAAATTGGCGCGAACGTTCAATTAAATACTCTCGGAATTCTTCCGCTGTCTCTGGATGGTTAAGTCCATAGTCAATGCACATCCGCATGTAGCCGATCTTATCTCCGACATCATAGCGATGACCGTTTATTTTTTGTGCAAAGACGCGTTTCGTTTGATTGAGATGTTGGAGTGCATCCGTCAATTGAAGCTCGTTATCAACTCCCAGTTGTGTCCGCTCTAGAATTGGAAAAATCTCAGGTGTTAAGACATACCGTCCCGCAATCGCTAAATTACTTGGCAGGTGCTCTTTTTGTGGTTTTTCTACAAAATGATTGACTTGGTATAACTGTTCATAACCTGTCAGATGCGCTGCCTCTCCATCGATAAATCCATATTTCTGTGCGTCTCGTTCCGGTACTTCGACGACCGCTAGACACGGCGCTTTTAACTCACTATAGAGGTCCATCAATTGTTTAGTTACAGGCACTTCACTTTGAATAATATTATCGCCGAGTAAGACAACAAAAGGTTCATTATTAACAAAAGACTTTGCATGCAAAATCGCATCTCCTAAGCCACGCGGGCTCGCTTGGCGTGCGAAAAATAAATTCGCCTTAGTGGTCGATTGGGCTAATTCCAACAACTCAATTTTCCCTTTAGCGCGAAGATTTTCTTCAAGTTCGATATTGGCGTCAAAATGGTCTTCGATCGACCGTTTTTGTTTCCCCGTAATAATTAAGATTTCTTCAATCCCCGATTCAAACGCCTCTTCCACAATAAATTGAATAACCGGCTTATCAACAATTGGTAATAACTCTTTCGGTTGTGCTTTCGTTGCAGGCATAAAATTCAGCCCGTAACCTGCGGCTGGTATGACCGCTTTACGAATTGTACGCATCGTTTCCTCCTACTGATTCGATTTCATTAAATAAATTCTTGGGCGATTTGATACGGTGTATCGCTACTTAGAATCACTTGTAATTTTAAGCGCGCTTTGATACCACTCAGCCCTTTGGCAAAGATTACTCCTTGCTCGGCAAGTTGTTTACCGCCGCCTTCATAATCATAGACATCGGCTGGAATACCGTTAAAGGATCTAGATACCATCACAACTGGGATATCTTGCGCTAGAATTTGGTGCAAGCCGGGTAAGATGGCAGGCGGAACGTTCCCAGCTCCAAGCCCTTCAATGACCAATCCTGAAATTGGCTGGGTCGCTAAAAATTCAAACAAACGACCTTCCATTCCAGCGTATAGCTTGATGAGCGGAACATCGGCTCTCACATGCTCGATGGGGTAATAGTCTTGATGAATTAATTTTTGGAAATAAAACACTTCATTTTTGCAAATAATTCCTAACGGACCGAAAGTCGGTGTCTGGAACGTTGCCAAGTTGGTAGTGTGGGTCTTGGTCACATACATCGCCGAGTGCACTTCATCGTTCATTACAACCGTGACACCTTTGTTGCGCGACTCCGGACTCGCTGCCACAATAATCGCACTACGTAAGTTCGCCAGACCATCCGCTCCGATTTCGTTGCTGGAACGCATGGCCCCGGTAAACACAATCGGTTCTGAAATATCTAATGTCAGATGACAAAAATAGGCCGTCTCCTCTAACGTATCCGTTCCGTGAGTGACGACAATACCATCCACTTCTTGATGGTGCTTCTCAATATATTGCGCTAACTCTAACATATGCGCCGGCGTCATATGTGGGGATGGAATATTATCGAAGTCGACGATTTCTAACTCAGCGAACTCATCCAATTGATGAGGTAAGACATTGAGTGGGTTCTCACTAGTCGGCATGACCGATCCGGTCGTCATATCGTTGCTCATCGCAATCGTGCCGCCGGTATTAATAATCATAATTTTACACATTTGATTTCCCTTCTTTCATCGGTAGTCTCAATTTTAAAATTTCAGGTGTAATCGATATCAACTAGACTATACCACAAAATGTTTCGATAGAACACGTCGAGCTGTATTTTTATAAAATGTCACATTTTTGCCTTAAAATACGTGAAACATCTTTCATCTGTTTGTTTTCAAAATATGGGGACACCCTATAAATGTTGTTATATCAGCTTTTTGGATCCATAAAATCATAAAAATGAAAAAACTTTCATTACATTGAAAGTCTGTGCTTCCCCTCGTATAATCGAATCATTCATTATTTTTAGAAGAGGTGTTATATGAAAAACAAACGTTCAATTTTAGCTTTATTAAGTGTGAGCCTACTTGCTGCTCCGATTGCCATTAATCAACCATGGGTTACAGCCCATACGCAAGATGAATCACACGATCACGATCACGACCACGATCACGACCATGATCATGACCACGATCATGAGAAAAAAGATCACCAACATGGAATTTTTGAAGACAAAGATGTTAAGGAACGTGAACTATCCGACTGGGATGGTGAATGGCAATCTATCTTCCCTTATCTAACCGCTGGAGATCTTGACGAAGTGATGGCTCACAAAGCAGAACATGATGACAAGATGACAGCAGAAGAATATAAAGAATATTATACAAAAGGCTATGAAACAACGATTGATAAAATCGATATTCATAGCGAAGATCATTCAATCACTTTCCATGAAGGTGAAGAAAGCTATGTAGGATATTACGAAAGTGCTGGCCACGAAATTTTAACCTATGAATCAGGTAAAAAAGGTGTACGCTATTTATTCACAGCAACAGACCAATCCGACGAAAAAGCGCCAAAATACATTCAATTTAGTGACCATGAAATTGCGCCAACCAAAGCACATCATTTCCATATCTTTATGGGTAACTCAAGTCACGAAGAAATCTTAGAAGAAATGGAAAACTGGCCAACTTATTATCCAGCAAACTTAACAAAAGAAGAAATCGTGCACGAAATGTTAGCTCATTAATTTTTTCCACCTCCCTAGGAAAAATCACACCCTCGAACCTTATCAGATTCGAGGGTGTCTTTAATTTGATAAAAAGATATTTAAGTGACTCTTTTTAGATGGAATCTTTTAATTTGCCTTTAAAATCGTCAATCGATGTGTAGCCATACTCTTCCATAATAGCTTTTAACTCTTCTTCCAAACGTGCAAAGATCGCAGGTCCTTCCTGCAATAATGCGGTCCCGACTTGGACCATTGAAGCACCACATAACAGATGCTCAAATACATCTCGCCCGCTAGTAACACCCCCTGTCCCGATAATGGCGATATCGGATTTTAATCGTGTATAGAAGGCGCGAACGTTCGCCAAAGCGGTCTGCTTAATGATTGCGCCACCTAATCCACCATAACCTTGTTTCGGTGCAATAGTTACCGCGTCTTGCTCAATGACTAAACCATTGCCAATCGAATTGATGGAATTGACATAGGTGAGCGGATATCGGTTCAAAATCTCGGCCATTTGGTCAAAATGTGATAAGTCAAAATAGGGTGGTAATTTTACTCCGAGTGGCTGGTCGAAGTAACTAAAAGTTCGGTCTAAAATTCGAGCTGTCATTTCAAAATCATAGCCGACTTGCGGTTTACCAATCACGTTGGGACAAGATAAGTTAAGCTCGACCAACCCTTGATAATCACTCTGATGCACTCGTTGCATGATAGCATCAATTTGATCTTCGGCTAGCTCAGTTACCGATAGAAAGAACGCACGATCTGGATGTGTCGCTTCAAAATTCGCTAGAGCCGCTAAATAATAATCAATGCCTTCGTTAGGTAGGCCACTTGAGTTGATACTATTAGAGCCAAAATGATGAACCCGTGGTAAGAGATTGCCCTCCCGAGGAGACAAGGTCGCCGTCTTAGTGATAAAAGTCGCTGCTTTGGAATCGATCAATGCTTCGAGTTCATCCACCGTCGAGCACCAAACCCCAGAAGCATTCATCATACACGAATCAAACGAATTATTTCCAATATTTGTCTTTAATGTCATCTTATTTTACCCTTTCTTTGTTTGAATAAAACGGGAACCTGGTTGATCAATTGGAATAGCGGCAAGCCAGTCCGGTACGTCCTCCGCTTCGTAAGTCGCAATGGATAAGGTTGTCGCCGCAAAAATTGGTACTTCAATTTGATCACGTCCTGAGCGATTCACAACGCAGGCGATGCCGACAACCTTACCGCCGAGAGATTCAATCAATTCACGACATTCAAGTGATGATTTACCCGTTGTAACAACGTCTTCAACAATTAAGACGCGTTGACCGGGATTGATTTTAAAGCCCCGACGAAAGGTCATCTTTCCATCTTGGCGCTCGGCGAAAATACTTTCCATTTTCAATTGGCGCGCTAATTCGTACGATGCAATTACGCCGCCCATTGCAGGACCACATAATAGATCGAATGAAACGTCTTCTAACTGTGATACGACGACTGCCATAATTTGCGCTGCCAAGTCAGGTTGCTGGAACAGTCTTGCACATTGCACATAAGTATCAGAGTGCTTTCCAGATGATAATAAGAAATGCCCTATCTGAAGTGCTCCAGCCGCTTTTAACAATTCTGGTACGTTAATCTCTGTCATATTTTATTCCTCCTCTAAGCTCGTTCAATCGTTGCGATCATCTGTTCCAGAGCTTGGCGAGCATAATAACCCATGCGCTCCTCGCCGTCCGGATAATCCCGAAAGGCATAAATAATACTGCGCGATGCATTGACAATCGAGTGCCCTTGATTTCCTAAGTAATCTCGCACCGCTCGTGGATCTGCTCCTTGTGCGCCATACCCTGGAATTAAGAATGGAATCTGCTGATAACGTTGGCGTAATGCTGAAATATCTTCAACTTGTGTCCCACCAAGAACGAAGCCAATATTGCTGGCGCCCGATTCTCCTAAGTAATCTTGCGCTAATTTCGCTAAATCATCCGCCACTTTTAAATAAAGTGGTTGCCCGTCTACCCATTGATACTCAATATCTTTAGCTCCAGGATTGCTCGTTCGGACTAGAACAAAAATCCCTTTTTGATGATCTTGCAAGTATGGCAAGTATGGCATTAACGTGTCGTAACCCATGTAAGGATTCAATGTCACCCAATCTACTTCAAAATCACCGCTAAAGTGTGCCTGCGCATAAGCTTGAGCGGTCGAATCGATATCCCCTCGCTTAATATCCCCAATTACGAGACAGTCACGTTCTTTAGCATATTGAATCGTCTGATGGTAGGCTTTTAAACCCGCCAAACCATGCGCTTCGTAAAAGGCGATTTGTAATTTAAAACATGCAGCTAAATCATAGGTCGCATCAATCATTTGACGATTAAAATCAAATAGACGCTCACTTACCGTTCCTTCTGTCGGCAACCATTCTAACCTTGGATCTAATCCCACACAGACAAAAGATTTGGCTTGAATCGCTGCTTGCAGTCGATCAATACTCATTGACTTCCCTCCGATATTTCACTTCTCCGTTAACTACTGTCGTTGTAACGACACCTTTGAATGTTTCCCCCATCATCGGGGTATTTTTAGATTTCGACCGGATCGTATTGGGTTGAATGGTCTCCGATTGTGCTAAGTCAACGAGCACCAAGTCAGCATCATAACCGACCTCAATCCGTCCTTTATTCACTTCCAATATCTCAGCTGGACGTTGGCTCATCACCCGTGAGACAAGTTGTAAATCTTGGCCATATTCTTCAACTAATACTTTATAGACAACTTGAAAGGCTGTCTCTAACCCAATCATCCCCGGTGAACCCTTTAATTTATCTTCCACTGAGTGCGGCGCATGATCCGTTGCAACACAGTCAACAGCTCCACGAATCAAGGCCTCCACTAAGTAACGACGGTCTGCTTCTTCACGAATTGGTGGATGGACTTTATAATCCAGTCCACTGAGATAGAGATGATGCGGCGTGACTTCCATCGTCACCGGATAGCCTTGGTCTTTGCCATATTCGACCGCTTTACAAGCATCAATCGTTGACACGTGGCAGAAGTGAACGCGCGCTCCTGTTTTTCCAGAAAAATAAACATCTCGCATTGTGTGAACGTCCTCTGCATAGCGATAATCAATCTCTGAAAGCTCTCGGTCTTCTTCGTGAATCATTAACCCTTTCCCTAATTGGTTGATTCGTTCAAACAATTGAAAGGTTACTTTATTATTTTGTAGGCCAAAGCCATCATCGGAAAGAAATTTCACCGATGCTGGGAGATGATCTAAATCTACCCACTCTTCTCCTTTTAATCCTTTCGATACCGCATAATTTTGATAAATTTGAATCAAGTCTAAAGCTTCTGCTCGGTCCACAATATCTTGATAGACTTCATTATGATCGACAGTTGGTTTCGTATTCGCCATCAAAACTACCGTTCCATAACCGCCTTTAAGAGCCGCTTGAGCCCCTGTTGCTAAGTCTTCTTTATACGTTAACCCTGGATCTCTAAAGTGTGCATGCAGATCCACAAAAGCTGGCATCACCACTTGACCCGTTGCATCGATCACTTGGTCGGCTTTTAAATTTAAGCCAATCGCTTGAATCTTCCCTTGATCGATTCGCACATCGGCCTGGACCGTCCGTTGCCCGTCTACCAGCGTTCCACCTTTAATTACAATCATGATTTGATCATCTTCCCTTCATAGTAATGGTCACAATAATCACAGCGATATAACCGTGTTTTCGCATCTTCTAAAGTAAAGCGCGTTGTAATATAGCGCTCGTGGTTTGAGATGCATCGTGGATTATGACATGCCAGGACTCCTTCCACATGTTGTGGTAAGACAATTTCTTGTTTCGAGATGAGTTGCTCATTTTCAATCAAATTAACCGTAATTCGATCACTAAAAAGTCCTAAAATATCTAAATCGATGTCGAGGTGGTTTTCAATTTTGATTAGGTCTTTTTTACCCATTAATTGCGAATCAACATTCATAATTAAGGCTGCTTTAAAATCAGAATGATGTAAGTTCAAAAATTTAAAGATTCGATACCCTTGTCCAGGTTGGATATGATCTATCACGACACCATTTTTAATCGATGTTATCTGTAGCATGGTCAACCTCCAATAAAGTTAATAATAAAGCCATCCGAACATAAACGCCGTATTGTACTTGTTTGAAATAAGCTGCACGCGGGTCTTGATCCACTTCAGGATGAATCTCATTCAGTCGTGGCAATGGGTGTAAAATGGCTAAGTCCGACTTAGCGCGTTCCAATGTTTTTAAATCTAAGATGTTGGTGTCTTTCAGTCTTTCATAGTCCGCTTCGTTAAAGAATCGCTCTTTTTGTACTCGGGTCATATATAGCACATCGAGTTGGTCGATGACCTCTTCTAATGTCTCGGACTCGGTATAAGTTATGTGATGTTGATCTAAAATATTTTTTATATAGTCCGGAATTTTTAACTCGGTCGGTGAGATTAATACAAAATGATTCGCATCATACTCGATGAGTGCTTGAATCAATGAATGCACGGTTCGCCCAAACTTTAAGTCGCCACAAAAACCGACCGTTAAATGATCGAGTCGTGACTTTGTTTCTAAGATGGTAAGTAAATCGGTTAACGTCTGAGTGGGATGTAAATGCCCGCCATCTCCAGCATTAATCAACGGAACCGTCGCGACTTCGGCAGCCAACGTTGCGGCACCTTCATGGAAGTGACGCATCGCAATGACGTCCGTGTAACAAGAGACGGTTTGGATGGTATCCGCTAGTGTCTCGCCTTTGGTTGTTGACGAGGTTGCTCCACTTTGAAGACCGAGGCAAGTCCCGCCTAGGCGTTGCATCGCCGATTCAAAACTGAGGCGTGTCCGAGTTGAAGGCTCAAAAAAAAGCGTCCCTAAAATTTTTCCATGACATAAATCAGAAAAATTATCAGGACACTCTGTAATCGAATGTGCTAATTGCAATAATTGATTCAATTGTGAAGACGAGATATCGCTTAAAGTTGTAAAATGCTGTAGTACCATATTTCACTGACTCCTTCCGTTTTTCCTCTCAAAAGATTACACGGAAATATCTGTCCCGTCAAAGCATTCTTTAAAATAATTCGAATTCATTTATTTAATGTTCGTGTTTTTACATATCATCCGCTCGGTAACAACGTTTCTTCGTGACTTAACAATTGATTAGTCGTGAAACGCGCTCTCTTAAATCCGGTACCACTTCTTTTTCAAACCAGGCATTTTTCTTTAGCCAACGTCCGTTTAACGGTGAAGGATGAGGGATTGGAAAGAAGGTTGGTAAATATTCCTGGTAATGTTGAACAGTCTGAGTTAAGGTCTTATAGCGGCGTTTGCCGAGATAATGCGCTTGAGCATGTGCACCCGCTAAAATAATAAGTTCAACCTCGTTCAATTGTTCTAAAATTAAGGGATGCCACTTTTCTGCAAATCCCTTACGAGGAGCTAAGTCTCCCGTCTTCCCTTTGCCTGGGAAATAAAAATCCAGTGGCAACACAGCAATTTGGCCACTTTGATAAAATTGTTCTTCAGATACCCCAAGCCATTCTCTCAATCTATTCCCACTTAAATCATCAAAGCAAACACCTGAAGCTTGAGCACGAGCTCCTGGTGCTTGACCTACAATAACCATACGCGCTTCCAGCGGCGCTTGAAAAATCGGACGCCAGCCTTGCGATGTATAGGGATGGTTCGCAGGATCTTGTTGGATTTGCTGTGCAATTTTTTCGATTTCATTCACTTTAATCACCTCAAATGCCCCCGTAAGACAGAATAATTAAACCCTTACCTATTCGCAATTTAACTTCTTGGAGATTTATAACTCGGTATATTTTTCTTTACGTCCTTTGCTCTTTGCGACAGGATATTTCTGTTCATTTTTCGCTAACTTATTCAGCACCAACTGATCGATATCCAATTCAAGATTGGAAGCTAACATTATAGCGTAGATAAATACATCCGCAAGCTCTTCTTCAAGTTGCGGCAATTTATTTTGGACAGCTTCTTCACTCGAACACCATTGGAATACCTCTAATAATTCCGCCGCTTCTAAAGAAATCGAAATCGCTAGATCTTTTTCATTGTGGTATTGCCGCCAATCCCGTGCATCACGAAACTGATTAATCTTCTCTATCAAATTGTCCAATCTCAATCTCTCCTCCCTGGGCTTTTAGAAATTTTTATTGCACAGTAAATCTCACTCACTCCGATTTTTTATCATTGAAAAGTTTGACTTAAGTGTATCATAAGCTTCCTTGAATAAACAATTCCATGAGTAACGGTTCTCTCTTTCTTTTCAAGTCAAATTCATAGTATAATGATAAAAGAAAGAAGGGATATCATGCAAAATCGTATTAAAAATTTCGCAAAATTAGCCATTGAAGTGGGGATTAATGTGCAACCTGGTGAAGATGTGCTTATTACTTCACCCGTTGAAAGTCCAGAACTTGCTCGCTTGATGACCGAAGCGGCTTATGAAGCGGGCGCTCGCAATGTGTCTATTGATTGGATCGATTATCCAATTTCTCGAATGACTTACCAATATCAGGATATTGAGACGCTGAGTGAAGTGCCAGACTATCAAGTAGAAAAAACCCGTTACCAAATTGCGGAAAAACGTTCGAACCGTATCTCAATCTCTGCAGCAGACCCAGATATGTTCGCTGGTTTGGATGAAGAAAAAATCTCAAAAGCAGTCCGTGAACGTAGCTTGAAGATGAAAGAATTCGTCAAATATACGATGAATGATATTGTCAGCTGGCTCGTCATTTCTGTTCCAACTCGCAAGTGGGCACAAAAAGTGTTCCCATCATTAGATGAGCAAGCAGCTTACGATAAACTTTGGGAAGTTATCTTAGACGTTTCTCGTGTAGCTGATAGCTGGGAAGAAACTAAATCTAACTGGGAAAATCATTTAGCAATACTAAATGAAAAAGCTCGTTTCTTAAACGAACATCAATTCGATAAAGTCCATTATCAATCAAGCAACGGAACTGATTTAGTGGTGGAATTACCTAAAAACCATATTTGGATGAGCGCGGGCTCTAACAACGAAAAAGGTGATGCATTCGTTCCGAATATTCCAACTGAGGAAGTCTTTACGGCTCCATATAAAAAAGGTGTTAACGGTCGCCTCGTTGCAACAAAACCGCTTGTTTACAACGGGGTTGTCATTAATGACTTCGAATTCACCTTTAAAGATGGTGCTGTCATTGATTTCAAAGCGGCCGAAGGCGAAGCGACACTCCAACAAATGTTAGACAGTGATCCGAATGCTCGTTACTTAGGTGAAATTGCCTTAGTACCACATCATTCTCCAATCTCTGATTCAGGCATCTTATTCTACAATACACTCTTTGATGAAAATGCTTCTTGTCACTTTGCACTGGGGAAAGCTTATCCAACGAACGTTGAAGGGGCTACTGAACTTGCTGATGATGAACTAGAAAGTGTCGGTCTTAATGACGCTTTAATCCATGAAGATTTCATGGTGGGTGCGCCAGACCTTTCAATTAAAGCCTATAAAGGCGACGAAGTTTATGATATCTTTGTCGATGGAAACTGGGCTTAATCGATTAAATTCATAAAAAAGAAGATTGAGTCGTTGAGGTGACCCTCAACAACTCAATCCTTTTTTGTATCCATTACTTATCTTGATAGCCATTTGGATGGCGCTGATGCCACTGCCATGCAGTCTCAATAATTGGTTGTACCTCGTCGTACTTTGGTTCCCAACGCAAGACTTGGCGAGCTTTGGAGCTCTCTGCAACTAAACGTGCCGGATCCCCCGCACGGCGTTCGCCAATTTCAGCTGGAATATCCTTGCCTGTCACGGATTCAGCTGCTTGCCACATTTCCTTCACAGAGTAACCGCGGCTACTTCCTAAGTTGAAAATTTGACTGTCTGAATGACTTTCTAAATAATGGAAAGCTTGAACGTGCGCATCAATTAAGTCATCAACATGAACATAGTCGCGAATACAAGTGCCATCCGGAGTTGCATAGTCATCCCCAAAAATTACCAGCTTCTCTCGTTGACCGAGCGCTGTTTGCAAAATAATTGGAACTAAATGCGTCTCTGGTTGATGATCTTCACCGATGGAACCATCTCTACGTGCTCCTGCAACGTTGAAGTAGCGAAGTGATACATAACGTAAATCATAAGCTTTAGTACACCAATGGATCATCTCTTCCATTATTAACTTGGTCTCACCATAGGGGCTTGCTGGACGTGGTTGTGTCTCTTCGGTAATATATTCCATTGGCACTTCCCCGTATACAGCCGCTGAGCTCGAGAAGATTAACTTATCAACGCCAGTTTCAACCATTACTTCGAGCAAAATCTGCATGCCGTATACATTATTATTGAAGTACTCGAGTGGCTTATAGACCGATTCGCCTACCAGTGAATACGCTGCAAAGTGAAACACCCCATCAAAGTGATGTGCTTTAAATATTTCTGTTAGGACTGCTTTGTCACGTAAGTCGCATTCATAAAATGTTGCGCTTGGATGCACAGCTTGGCGGTGTCCCGTCGATAAATTATCAACGACAACGACTTGGTAACCTTCATCAACGAGTGTCGCAACAGCATGACTTCCAATATAGCCTGCTCCCCCAATTACTAATACTTCTTGCATCATTGATCCTCCTTATAATTGTAACGATGCGATAAATCGCTCAAGCCCTTTCTGTCCTGCTTCATCTTGCTTAAAGACACCTACATCTTCTAATACTCGAGTAAATTTATCTGCAATACCTTGGCGGACAACTTGTTGTGCTCTTTCGCCACCTTCAACTTTCGGTAACGATAACGCCCATTCCTGGTGATTTTGGGCGACAGCTTCAATCGGAATCAACCCTTGTAAATATTGAGCGACTTGCTCGGTTTCCTCTTTTAAGCGTGGTGGCAGAATTGCCAATCCCATCACTTCAATTAACCCAATATTTTCCCGCTTAATATGTTGAACATCTGGATGCGGATGGAAAATACCTAACGGAAATTCATCCGTGGTTCGGTTATTGCGTAAGACGAGATCCATTTCATAATCTTGTCCGATCCGACGAACAATCGGTGTCACCGTATTATGTGGTTGGTCGGTATAAGCTTTAATCTCACAGTCAAGATCTTCATACTCTCGCCAAGCAGTCGTAATCTGATCCGCTACTTCTAGAAGCGATGGTCGATTCGCGCTTCGAAGACGCAACACAGACATCGGCCAGTGAATCGTCGCTAACGTGACATCTGGGTGTTGGGTTATCGGATATACTTTGCGTACTTGCGCTCGTTCCATTGGAAATTCATAACGCCCTGCTTGATAATGATCGTGTGTTAAAATCGATCCACCTACACCAGGGAGGTCCGCATTTGATCCGATAAAATAATGTGGGAACTGCGTTACAAACTCTAATAAATGATCTAAACTTTCACGGTTAATGCGCATCGGAATATGTTGTTCATTTAAAACAATCGAATGCTCATCGTAATAGAGATACGGTGAATATTGGAAGCCATACGTTTCCTCTCCCAATGTCAATCGGATAATCCGGTGATTTTGTCGTGCCGCATGATTGTAGTGGCCTCGATACCCTTCATTTTCCATGCAGAGTGGGCATTTCGGATAATTGACCTGAGGGAGCTCTCGTGCCCGTGCAATTTCAACAGGGTCTTTTTCTGGTTTGGATAAATTAATCGTAATATCCATCTCACCGTAAGGTGTTGAACCTTTGAACGCAATATTCCGGGCAATATTTCGCGTTTGAATATAGTTATTCGCTTTAGATAATTGATAGAAATAATCCGTTGCACGTGGTGGGTCCAATTGGTAGAGTTCCCAAAAACGTTGGTTTACCACACTCGGTAACGGTGTTATTAAATCCATCACCGCCGCTTCAAAGATTTCACGGGCCGCTTGTTGATTTTCAATCAAGCCGGTTTGGATAGCATAGGCGACAAAGATATCCATAATCTCTAACAAATCCGTATGGGTTGATTGAAGCTCGTCTCCGGTATATTCATCCAAGTCTAATAAGCGCAGCAATTGGTTACGGAGATAGTAATGATCTCGTGGATCGACATAACCTTTTGCTGATGCTACGAGTGGGAAGTCATGAATCGCTTGATTGACTTGTTCAAGCGTCACTGTCATCTTAACTCCCCCTTTCGTTATTTTGGCATACTTTTTTCGTCCCATCACCAACTTGAGCTGTATAATAATCGCCATGTAGCCCCGTTGCTTGATAATAGGCTGATTCAATCTGTTCAATGGTCTCAGCTAAGTAGTGGTGGTCGACTAGCGCGATGGCACAGCCGCCCATTCCAGCCCCTGTCATTCGAGCACCTAAGACAGCCGGCTGCGCCCAAGCTGCTTCTACCATCGCATCCAGCTCAGGTCCCGTTACATCATAGTCATCGCGCAAGCTTTGATGGGAATGATTCAACAGTTGACCGAACGTAGCTAAATCACGTTGAGTTAAAGCCATTTTCGCTTGTTGAGTTCGTTCATTTTCACTGATAGCGTGGCGTGCACGACTTCGTATAACTGGATCTTTAATCAGGCTCGAGTAATTGCTCCACTCATCCCAAGATAAGTCACAGAGATTCTCAATGGGAACTGCTTGTTGCAATTCTTGCAACGCTTGTTCACATTCTTGTCGACGTTGATTATATTTTGAACTGGTTAATTCGCGTCGTTTATTCGTATTCATAATCAAAATAACATAATCACCAAACTCAGCGAGAACCCGTTCATAATCGAGCGTATTGACATTTAAGTAAAGCGCCGCTTCTGCCTCACCCATACCAATCGCAAATTGATCCATAATTCCAGTCTGTAGTCCTAAGTAATCATTTTCTACACGTTGCCCGATTCGCACCAGGTCTAATCTGTCAACGGTTTGATTGAATAAATCATTGAGCATAACCCCAATTAAGAGCTCTAAGGAAGCCGAAGAAGATAATCCGGCACCATTGGGGATATTGCCCCAAACTACTAAGTCAAAACCTCGGTCTACCGATTGATCTGTTATTTCGTTGAAATAAGTGATGACGCCTTTGACGTAATTTACCCAATTATGGGATGCTTGGTACGATAAATCATCCAAACTAAATTCAATGACACCCGCGTCCGATAGATTCATCGAATAACAACGGATGGTTCGATCTTCTCTTAACTTAACTAACCCATACGTCCCCATTGTAATGGCACAAGGAAAAACATAACCCCCATTATAATCGATATGTTCACCAATTAAATTGACTCGGCCCGGTGAGAAATAAAATGCTTCGCCTGACGATTGGAACTGCGTTTCAAATGTTTCTTGTAGTTGATTTAATACTTGTTGTTCATCTTTCATTTTGCGCCTCCTCTTTCAATGATTAACGGCGACGCATTGTTTTACGGATATCGAGCGCTACGGCGATAACAATAACAAGCCCTTGGAAGACATTGGTCATCTCTGGTGTAATACCTAAGAATTGTAGACAGGTCTTTAAGAGTTCGAAGACTAAAACCCCCACTAAAATTCCGGTTACTTTACCAACCCCACCCGCAGTCGATACCCCACCGATGGTTGCTGCAGCAATGGCTTCTAATTCGTAACCTGTCCCAGCAGATACGGCTGCCGAACCTGTTTTAGCGGTTAATAAGAACCCTGCTAAACCATATAATGCTCCCGCTAAGGTGAAGATAACAATTTTAGATTTAGTGGTATTGACACCGGATACTTCCGCGGCGATTTCATTCCCACCAATGGCATACATATGTTTACCATAGAGTGTAAAGCGGTATAACATATACATAAACACACCCACTGCTAACGCGATAAAGGCAATGTATGGAATATAAACGGCACCTAATTTAATCCCTTGTGCCCCAAATTTACTAAAGGTTGTATTTAAAGACCCGATTGGCTGGTTCTTAGAAAGCATCATATTCAAACCATAAATCGCAATTTGCGTCCCTAATGTCGCAATAAATGGAGGCACGTGTAATTTCGCAATGACTAGCCCGTTAAAGAGCCCGAACATTAAACCAACACCCATGGCCACTAGTAACGTCACTAAAATTGGTGACCCAGCCACACTTGGATATAAAACTCCTGGTGCATCTGGACGTTGTAATAAGATTGCGGTCGTTACAGCGGTAATCCCAACGATTCGTCCGGCAGATAGGTCAGTTCCTCGAATAATCAAACAGCCGGATACCCCTAATGCAATGATGAAACGTACCGAAACGTTCGCTAAAATATTTTTTAAGTTATTGAAACTGACAAAGTTATTTGCTACGACCGCAGTATAAATACACATTAAGATAATTACGACGACGAGCGCATTTTCAATCAACCATTCTTTCCAGTTAAATTTTGGTTTGATGGCGATGATTTCACCTTTTTTATTTTTTATTTGATTCATTTGTTTCTCCTCGCATTCTGTATTAATCCGGCATAAAGGCTGTTGCCAGCTCCATAATATTCTCTTGGGTCGCTTCTTCTCGATCTAAAAATCCAGAGATACGGCCTTCACACATGACCATCACTCGATCGGACATGCCAATAATCTCGCCCATTTCAGAAGAAATTAAAATGACTGATTTACCACGACGAGAAAGTTCATTAATGATTTCGTAAATTTCATATTTCGCTCCAACGTCAATCCCTCGGGTCGGTTCATCTAAGATAAAGATATCTGGGTCAGTTGCTAACCAGCGTGCTAAAATAACTTTTTGTTGATTCCCACCTGATAAGTTTTGGATTAAGGTTTGGCGTGTTGGTGTTTTTACATTTAATGAGCGAATTCCTTCATCTACCATATCGTTGACAGATTTCTCCTTAATGAGTCTGAATTTCGATAAGTAATCTCGTAATGAAGGAAGGGCCGTATTATCCGTAATCGATAGAACCCCAAAAATCCCTGAATGACGTCGGTCTTCTGTAACAAAAGCAATCCCATTTTTATTTGCATCTTTTGGATTTTTTATTTTTACTTCTTGACTGTTCATGCGAATCTTACCTTCGGGTTCAATTTCACGCAGACCGTAAATGGCTTCCATTAATTCGGAGCGTTGCGCCCCAACAAGACCGGCAATTCCTAGCACTTCACCTTTACGTAATTTAAACGTACAGTCTTTGAAAGATTGAGGGTTCGGTGATGAGAAGTTCTCAATTTCTAAAACAGCTTCCTCAGTATAATGCGGTTGGTAATCTGGATAAACATTCGATAGTTCACGCCCCACCATATGGCTAATAATTTCTTTAACCGAAATTTCTTTGGCATTATACGTTCCGACGTACTGACCGTCTCGCATAATCGTAATTTCGTCTGAGATACGCTTAATCTCATCCATCTTGTGAGAAATATAAATAATTCCAATACCTTGTTGACGTAAATTATCAATCACCCGGAAAAGATTTTCGACTTCATTTTCCGTTAAAGAAGAGGTCGGTTCATCCATAATAATGACTTTCGCATGACGTGAAATCGCCTTTGCAATCTCAACCGATTGTTGTTGTGAGATGGTCAAATCACCTAGCTGAGTATTCGGATCAACATTCAGTCCGATTTCATTGAGATAATGTCTGGCTCCTTCGTTCATCTTTTCATGGTCAACGAAAAGTCCATTCTTTGGATAATCGCCGAGGAAAATATTTTCGGCAATCGTCATTTTCGGTATCGGTTGTAACTCTTGATGAATCATCGCAATCCCATGATCCAAGGCTTCTTTTGAGTTGCTGAAGTTTACGTCTTTACCATCAAAAATAATCTCGCCGGCGTCACGATAGTAGATACCATAGAGACACTTCATCAATGTTGATTTTCCAGCGCCATTCTCTCCCATCAAGGCATGGACGGTCCCCTTACGCAAAGTCAATTGGGCTTTATCCAGCGCTTGAACGCCCGGGAATGCTTTATCGATATCTTTCATTTGTAAGATAATATCTTGATCTAATTCCACGATATTTTCACATCCTTTATGATATAAATAAGGCGTCTACAACGAGTATAGACGCCTTTGGAGCCTAAAGATTTATCTTATTCGCCGTATGCTTCTTTTAGACGAGTTTGATATTCTTCAACACTTTCTTCTCGATAATCAAGGCGTTTCAACTCAGCCTCTTCTGGCTTCGTCACCTTGATATAATCATGCCAGAAGTATGGTGAAACTTCTTCACCTTGAAGTAAGCGAACTGCTACTTCTGCTGCCGTATGAGATTGGTTATAGTGGTCGTTAAGAACCGTTCCTGTAAATTGGTTTTGACCTAATAATTCAACAACTTCTGGTAAAGCATCGACCCCAACAATATAAATATCTTTGTTAATTTCACGTCCAGCACCGTTAATCGCTTGAACAGCACCTAGAGCCATACCATCGTTATTCGAGAAAATAACTTCTAGATCTTCACCATATTGTGATAACGCGTTGGCTGCAATTTCTTGACCTTTCGCTTGGTCCCAGTTACCACGTTGCGCTTCACCTAAGATTTCAGTCTTTATTGTTTCTTCAAGACGCTCGATTGAGTATTGCGTACGTTGCTCAGCGTCCACGTTCCCAGCATCACCCATAATCATAATGTATTTCACAACACCGTCGCCGTTAATGTCACCATGATTTTCAAGTTCAGCAATCATTTCACCTTGGTAAACACCTGATTGACGGGCATCCACCCCAACATAGGTTGTTTTACCTGGCCATAATTCCATCGTAGAAACTTGTGGCTCACGGTTAATTAACACAACTGGAATATCTGCTGCTTGCGCATTTAAAATAATTTGGTCAGCCCCAGTTGGATCAACTAAGTTTGCAATTAATAAGTCTTTACCTTGAGCGATAAAGTTATTTAATTGTTCAGTTTGAGTTGCTTGGTCATTTTTACCATCTTGGAACTCTAAGTTATAAGTATTACCATCTTTTTCACCTAACTCTTTGAAATACTCAGCAAGTTCATTACGGAATAATGTCATAAAGTTATCGTTATATTGGTAAATCGCAACACCGATTTCATACGTTTCGCCTTCGGCTTTGATTTCAGGAAGAGGCGTATATAAGCCTACTGTAACGGCTAAAATAAATAATGCTGCAACTAATTTAGTTAATTTTTTCATACGATTATGCTCCTTTTTAAATTATTTCATAGGTTACTTGGTATAAGTAATCTGATTCAAGACGTGGAACGTCTGTGTCGAAATGATGCAAATAGTTTGGTAACCGTTGCATCTCAAAGGTGATTCCAGCATAAGGTTCTGCTTGAATTCCATCATTTATAATTTCTCCATTCGTTTGATTCATTGTGTAGATAACACAACTTTCTTGATTGGAGAAGATGCGTATACCCCGTTGGTGATCGGCCGAGAATAATTCGACTTTAGGCTCCATGTCTGTATTCTCTTGGAATAAGTAGGCGAAATCGAGTCCGCCTCCTGTTCGTTCAGCCATCGGGTTTTCTGCTTTCATCATTGACTCAATTCGAGTCGGTTGCGTACAATTGTATACTTTGTACGGTGAAGTTAACATTGCGTCTAGCTCTCCCGTCGCCACACCGCTTTGATTGAATAATTGTAATTGTGCGGGGGCAAGCTTCAACCAATGATTCGTAATCGGATCTGCTTTCGATTCATTTAAGTTGAAGAAAGCATGGTTAGTCAAGTTAACTACGGTAGGTTCATCTGCGTGACCTTCGATGGTTGTAATCAGACGATTTCCCTCCAAGCGATACGTTAAGGTAAAAGTCATCGGTGCATAACACTCAGATGCTTGATCTGTTAAGCTTAACTTCGCTTCAGTCGGTGTCAATTCAACCAAATCCCATAATGCTAACTTCATACTTTGGTGACCTCCGTGCAGGTGAACGTCTGATCCTTCATTCGCATCCAATGCCACCTGTTTACCGAGGTGGTCCACATAATAGCACGGTGAGGTGCGCCCTGCGTTACGTCCGACAATGGTACTTAAGTACAAATCATTTGTCTGGTAATCCGACAAATTGTGATATCGTAAAAGATAATTATAATCTTTGCCTAGATAAGTTAAACAAGCTCCTTGACGTATAAATCGGACTTGCAACTGATCATTCGAGAGGTGATATTCTTCCATAGCCCTCCTTTCTACTGGAAACCCTTACAACGATATTGTATTCCTTTTCATTTTGTTTGAACATGATATTTTGCCTAAATTTCATGTCATTTTGTTGCGCTGATGGTATAATGTTTTCAACGTAGGCTAATTTTTGTCACAATAACGCTATTTTTGGCTTTATAGGAGAGATTTTATGAAAAGTTTTTGGAAGCATTTATTTATTGATAATCAAGATATCGCCTTGATAGAAGTAGGTGCTCAAAATTTTGTCCCAAATCAAATTAATGATTATAACGTTAAACATGATTGGGTTATCCATGCAGTCCTTTCCGGTCAAGGGTTCTTTCAAATTGATGGGAAAGGTTATCATTTGAAAGCGGGCGATGGGTTTATTCTACGAAAAAATAAGCATGTCTATTATGTGCCAGATGAAAAGGATCCATGGTCTTTATGCTGGGTCGGACTTGGTGGCGAGCGCATCGCTCATTACTTTCGTGAGACAACGTTGATACAAGATAATACATTGAACTTCAACCAACATCCCGGTCTTTTGCATCATTTTACAGATTTTGTAGAATTATTTGTTCATTTTACACCCCAAAATATGAGCGACAAGTTAGTCGTCTTTAGCAAGTTATATTTTTTACTCGCGCAAATTAATGAAGCGTGTCAAATTGCAACGCACCCCATCGATAGTTACCAGTTAAGTGAGCCTCATTTGGCGGAGAAAGTGTACGATTATATCTCGGAACATTGTTTGAATAATTTAACGGTGCTGGAGGTTGCGGATGCTTTTGATTTGAGTCGAAACTATTTATTCCGTCTTTGTAAGTCTTACTATGATCAGTCGCCAAAACAAATGATCCAAGAGTTGCGAATGAATCAAGCCGCTCAATTATTACGCGGTTCTAAAATGAGTATTAAAGAAATCGCCAACCGTATTGGTTATAAAGATCCGTTTGTTTTTTCGAAAATGTTCAAAAAATATTATTTGGTTAATCCGAGTGAATTCCGACAATTAAGTGAACAAGAAATCGATCGTGCGCTCTTTATTCGGCCGAAATTCTTAGAGAAACAAAGCCATACTAAATAAAGCGAAATATGATACAATATTCAAGAATAGATTCAACTAAAATAAATACGGAGGTTCTACCTATGAAACCTGTCTATCCACAATTAGTGAATGGCGAAACTGCCTTATCTGTTATCGGTCTCGGCTATGTTGGGATGCCGATTGCGATTGGCTTTGCTAAACAAATTAAAGTCATTGGGTATGATAATAACCCAGATAAAGTTAACTTATATCATCAAGGAATTGACCCTACGAATGAGGTCGGCGATCAAGCGATTCAAGAAACAACGTTAGAATTTACCCATAATCCTTCGGAATTGAAGCGTGCAAAATTCCATATCGTTGCCGTTCCCACTCCTATCAATCAAGATAAAACACCAAACTTACATCCCGTAACGAGTGCCACTCGAACTGTTGGCGAGCATTTAACACCGGGTTCGATTGTTGTCTATGAATCGACCGTCTACCCTGGCGTCACGGAAGATATTTGTATTCCGTTACTCGAAGAAGTTTCTGGGTTGACGCACGGCAAAGATTTCGTCGTGGGTTATTCCCCAGAACGAATCAATCCTGGTGACAAAGTCCACACGTTTGAGACAATTATTAAGATTGTTTCTTCAAGTGTTCCTGAATACTTGGATGATATTGCAAAAGTCTATGAAATGGTCGTTAAAGCTGGCGTCCATCGCGCACCGAGCATGAAAGTTGCTGAAGCAGCTAAAGTCGTCGAAAATTCTCAACGCGATATCAATATCGCTTTTATGAATGAGTTAGCACTGGCCTTTGACCGAATGGGCATCGACTCACACGATGTCATCGAAGCAATGAATACGAAATGGAACGCCCTCGGCTTCACCCCAGGATTAGTGGGTGGCCACTGTATCGGAGTCGATCCGTATTACTTTGTCTATGAAGCCGAAAACTTAGGTTACCATAGCCAAATTATCGCTAATGGCCGTCAAATCAATGACGATATGGGCTACTTTATTGCTGAAAAGCTGATTAAGCAGCTCATTAAAACGGGCAAAACCCCAATTCAGGCGAAAGTTGCGATTCTTGGGTTGACCTTTAAAGAGCACACCCCAGACGTACGCAACTCTAAAGTGGTTGATATCGTCGAAAGACTCGAGGAATATGGCATCCATCCAGTCATTAGTGACCCATGGGCTGAAGCTTCTGAAGTAGAAGCAACCTACGGACTTGAGCTTACAGCATTTGAAGACTTGAAAGACTTGGACGCGGTTGTCGTTGCCGTCGCACATAACGAGTTCAAAACTCTTACGCTCGACCAGGTGTCACAACTTTTCGCCGCTTCACTCGAACCGTCAGAGCGCGTGATTGTTGATGTGAAGAGCTTATGGAATAAAGATGACTATCTTGAAGCTGGATACTGCTACTGGAGACTATAATTTTTATTTTGAGGATAAAAGAAGCCTGCACCAGAATTTTTCTGTTGCAGGCTTTTTGTGAGGAAAAAGGGAGAGTGGAGGTCTGGATTGAGGGAGTGGGATGGCCAGAGGTGGCAGGATTGTTCAGCTCAGGCAAGCGAGGTGAACAAAAATGACGAGATTGTTCAGCTCAGGCAAGCGAGGTGAACAAAAATGACGAGATTGTTCAGCTCAAGGTGGCGAGAAGAACAAAAACGAGTCTCTAACTCCAGCTCAGCCACCCCCAGATGGAGTTCCGAGGCAAACAACTCCAGCTCAGCCACCCACAGATGGAGTTCCGGCTCAGTTAACTCCAGCTCAGCCACCCACAGATGGAGTTCCGAGGCAAACAACTCCAACTCAAACACTCCCAGATGGAGTTCCGGCTCAGCTAACTCCAGCTCAACCACCCACAGATGGAGTTCCGAGGCAAACAACTCCAACTCAAACACTCCCAGATGGAGTTCCGGCTCAGCTAACTCCAGCTCAACCACCCACAGATGGAGTTCCACACACAACAACTCCAACTCAGCCACCCCCAGATGGAGTTCCGGCTCAGCTAACTCCAGCTCAACCACCCACAGATGGAGTTCCACACACAACAACTCCAACTCAGCCACCCCCAGACGGAGTTCCAGCTCAAACAACTCCAACTCAACTAACCCCAGATGGAGTTCCAGCTCAAACAACTCCACCTCAGCCACCCCCAGACGGAGTTCCCTCAACTCTTTGGTAGCATTCACCTCACCTCCCCCTCGTCGATCCTGCTCCACGCATAAAAAAGGCAACTTACCCAACATAACGGGATAAGTTGCCTGAGTTTGAGTTTTAATTGGTTTGGATTACATCATGCCTGGCATGCCGCCACCCATTCCTGCTTGAAGGTTTTCTTCTTCAGGAAGTGCTGCAACCACAGCTTCTGTTGTTAACAGTAAGGCTGCTACTGATGCTGCATTTTGTAAAGCGGTACGTGTAACTTTAGTTGGATCTACAATACCAGATTGAACCATGTCTTCATATTCACCGGTTGCCGCATTGTAGCCGATACCTTTATCAGCTTTACGTACATGCTCAACGATGACAGATCCTTCTTGACCTGCATTTTCAGCGATTTGACGAACTGGCTCTTCTAAGGCACGTGCCACGATTTGAGCACCTGTTAATTCATCGCCTTCAAGTTCTAAATCAAGAACGGCTTGTTGAACGTTCACTAGCGCAGTACCCCCACCAGGGACGATTCCTTCTTGAACTGCCGCGCGAGTAGCGTTCAACGCATCTTCAATGCGTAGTTTGATTTCTTTTTGTTCAGTCTCAGTTGCTGCACCAACTTTAATCACAGCAACGCCTCCCGCTAATTTAGCTAAGCGCTCTTGTAATTTTTCGCGATCGTATTCTGAAGTCGTATCTTCGATTTGTGAACGAATTAAGCTGACACGTTGGTTAATATTTTCGGTCGCGCCATTTCCTTCAATAATTGTTGTATTATCTTTTGTGACACGAACTTTACCAGCTGAACCTAAATGATCTGCGGTAGCATCTTTCAATTCGTAACCTAATTCTTCGGAAATCACGGTTGCACCCGTTAAAATCGCAATATCTTCTAACATCGCTTTACGACGGTCACCAAAGCCTGGTGCTTTCACTGCAACGACGTTCAATGTACCACGCAGTTTATTTAAAACTAATGTCGGTAATGCTTCGCCTTCTAAGTCTTCCGCAATAATTAAAAGCGGTTGACCCGATTGCATGACAGACTCTAACATTGGCAAGATATCTTGCACGTTGTTAATCTTGCGGTCCGTAATAAAGATAGCTGGGTTGTCCAGTTCCGCAATCATTTTCTCGTTATCAGTGACCATATATTGTGATAAATAACCACGGTCGAATTGCATTCCTTCAACGACGTCCATTTCAGTCTCAATTGTTTGGGCATCTTCAATGGTAATAACCCCATCTTGACCTACTTTTTCCATCGCTTCAGCAATTAAATCTCCAACAACTTGTTCACCTGATGACACAGCTGCAACTTGAGCTACGGCTTCTTTTGAAGATACAGGTTGTGATTGTTCTTTTAATGCTTCAACCGCTGCTGACGTTGCTTTTTCAATTCCGCGGCGAATGCCAACTGGATTAGCTCCAGCTGTAACGTTCTTCATCCCTTCGCGCGCAATCGCTTGTGTTAATAATGTTGCGGTTGTTGTTCCGTCACCTGCGATATCATTTGTTTTTTGAGCAACTTCCATCACAAGTTGCGCGCCCATATTTTCGAAGCGATCTTCTAATTCAATTTCGCGTGCAATTGAAACACCGTCGTTTGTAATCGTTGGTGATCCGAATTGTTTATCTAAAACAACGTTACGCCCTTTTGGACCTAAAGTTACTTTAACCGTATTCGCTAATGTATCAACACCACGCAATAAAGCTGCGCGTGCGTCTTCAGAAAATTTAAGTTCTTTTGTCATATTATCTCTCCTATTCTATTCGTAATTTATCTGGAAATTAGCCGACGACAGCTAATAAATCTTTCTCTTCAATAATTAAAACAGATTCGCCTTCATGCTCAACTTCTGTTCCAGAGTAATTTTGGAAGAACACAGTATCGCCAACTTTAACAAGTTCAACTTCTGAACCGACAGCAATAATTTCACCAAATTGTTCTTTAGATTTGGCAGAAGACGGTAAAACAAAACCACTTGCTGTAGTTTCCTCAGTCTCTGCTACTTTAATGACAACACGCTTCCCTAAAGGTTTAATCATGTTTGATACCTCCGTTATTAGTTTGTATTTTATCAAAAATTTAACGGTTAGCACTCTATGAGATCAAGTGCTAAACCCGATAACTATATAATAGTCTAATTAGGTCAAAAATGCAAGTAAAAAGAAGTAAATAAAAAAGCCTCGCAATTTCGTACGAGGCTTATCAGGGTTAGTACTTATATTCTTGATAATCATCTACTTGATCCATATTCGAATCAATAAAGTAGATGAGCGTCTGCAGTTCATTCGTTAAGTCGACATTTTGGATGCGGACATTATTCGGTACATCGAATCGTAAAGGGGTAAAATTCAAAATACCACGAATTCCGGCAGCGATTAACTCATTTAATATCGTTTCTGCAGTTTCTTCAGGTACTGCTAGAACAGCAATTTCATACTGGCTATCTTGGATGCGTTCCGTTAATTCATCGACACTATAGACAGGGATCCCATTTTGGGAAGTGCCGATTAAATTAGGGTCATTATCAAATGCCGCTTCAATATGAAAGTTACCATTTTTGCGGAAGTTATAATTGAGTAGCGCTTGACCGAGATGTCCTACACCTACAAGACAGATTGAAGTCAATCGTCCTTGGTTAAGTACTTTTGAGAAAAAGTCAATCAAAGTATCTACATCATAACCGTAACCCCGCTTACCTAACGCACCGAAGTACGAAAAGTCACGGCGAATGGTTGCACTGTCAATCTTTACAGCTTCACTTAATTCGCTGGAAGAAATCCGCTTCTTACCTGCATTATGTAAATACCGCAAGTAACGATGGTAAATTGGCAACCTTAACGCTGTGGCACGAGGAATCGAATAATTCGACATTTACTTGCCTCCTTCCATTCTATATTCAGGGTATGAAATAATTGTATCATTTATTCACAATCTTTGGTATCTTTCCTATTAAATTTGGTATACTTTATTTTGAGAACCAATATAGCGAGGTTTTAAAAATGATTTTATTACAACTCAATAATGTGGCACGACACTTTGGCGATATTCCTTTATACGATGATGTGAACTTTTCTATCCAGTCGCAAGACCGTATCGCCCTTGTTGGCCGTAATGGAACTGGAAAATCCACTTTAATTAAACAAATTATAGGACAAGAACCTTTATCTGGTGGCACGATTACTAAGCAACGTGGTATTAAGATTGGCTATTTAGAGCAGCATGTCGCCCTAAATTCAGACCGAACCATCTGGGAAGAGATGCTTTCGATTTTTGATGATTCCATTGCTTTACGCGAAGAGGCAATGCAAGCATCGGAGCGGCTCGCTCAACTGAGTGACCAATGGGACAGCCCTGCATACAAGCAAGCCTTAGCAGATTACGACCAATTGCAAGAAAAGATGCAACACCGTAACGTTTATAGTATTGAGTCCGATATTCGGATGGTCCTTCACGGCTTTCGTTTCTACGAAGAAGATTATGACCGACCGATTAACTCGCTGTCGGGCGGACAACAAACCCGTCTTGCTTTAGCACGTACGCTTTTGATGGATTACGATCTATTAATTCTCGATGAGCCTACCAACCATTTGGATATGGAGACACTCAATTGGCTGGAAGGATTTTTAAGCAATTATCGCGGAGCACTGCTGATTGTTTCACACGACCGCTACTTCTTGAATCGCGTCACCCGTACTGTAGTCGAATTGCGCCATCACACTTCTCATCTCTATAAAGGGAATTATGATTTTTATTTAAAAGAAAAGGCACTTCGACTCTCTCAAGAAATGAAACAGTATGAAGCCCAACAAGAAGAAATTGCTAAATTAGAAGATTTTATTGCGCGCAATATTGTCCGGGCCTCAACGACCAAGCGAGCCCAAAGCCGCCGTAAAAAACTTGAAAAAATGACTCGAATTGAAAAGCCGCTGCAAGACGATAAGGCACCGCGTATTCAATTTAGCGCTGCAAGAGAATCTGGTGAACGGGTCATCGATGCAGAAGATTTGGCGATTGGCTATAGCGCAGAAGAAACACCTGTTGCGACAGACTTAAATGTAGAATTAAAACGACAAGATGCGGTTGCGATTGTCGGACCGAACGGGGTTGGTAAATCTACTTTAATTAAAACTTTAATTGGACGAATCCCTGCATTAGCCGGAACAATCAGCATTGGAACTAAAGTCGATATTGGCTACTATGACCAAAATGTAAATCAACTGAATCCTAATTTAACGGTGCTAGAAACACTTTGGCAAGCGCATGACACCGTCGATGAGTGGAAAATTCGCAGTATTTTAGGGAGTTTTCTATTCACAGGAGAGACCGTTGAAAAGAGAGTCGCTATGCTCAGTGGGGGCGAAAAAGCTCGGTTAAGTCTAGCGCTTTTAGCAAGTGACCACGATAATACGTTACTATTAGACGAGCCGACCAACCACTTAGATATTGATAGTAAGGAAATCCTCGAAGAAGCACTCATTGATTATGACGGGACCTTGCTCTTTGTCTCGCATGACCGCTACTTTATCAACCGAATTGCAACGCAAATTTTAGAAATTACACCCACAGGAAGTCAACTTTATTTAGGCGATTATGATTATTACTTGGAGAAAAAATCTGAACAAGAAGCCATCGATGCGATGTTGGAAAGTGAAGAAGAAATTGTCACAACGACTCCTACCCCAACTGTCAGCAATTTTGAAGAAAACAAGCAGTTAAAACGCGAATTAAAACGTCTGACGACGCTCGTTGAAGAAACCCTAACACGTTCTGAAGAGATGGATCAAACAATTGAATCAATCCACCAACAACTGGTTGAGGCCTCCGAAATCAATGATCAAGTACGGTTGCTAGAACTCCATCAAACATTGCAACAAGTCGAAGCCGAGCAACTTAAAGTTCTCGACCAATGGGAAGAAGCGAGTTTAGCGTTAGAAGCTTTCGAAGCGCAATATCCACATGTTCAAATTTAAACGCCTCACTCAAAAAAATATCCCGTACCTGCGCTGAGGTACGGGATATTTCTATATTATAACATCAAGCCGGGTTTCGCATTTAACCATAAATCTGTTAAGCGACCTTGCTGTAAATACTGATCCGCTGCTGCACCAATCATCGCAGCATTATCACCACATAGTGAGAGCGGTGGAATTAAAAGTGTGACATCCGGATATTGACTGGCAATTAACTCTGTCACCATCGAACGGATGGCTGAATTAGCTGCCACCCCTCCGGCTAAGATAAATTGTTTCACTTCAGGATGCGCTGCAAGTGCTTGATTAATTTTCGAATGGAAAATTTCAACCACTGCCGCTTGGAAGCTTGCCGCTAAATCTGCATGGTCGATGGTTTCGCCGCGTTGCTTGGCATTGTGAACTAAATTCATTACGGCACTTTTCATGCCACTGAAGCTAAAGTCAAGTGAGCCATCATGAAGCATCCCACGTGGCACGTCATAGCGCGAAGCATCACCTTGATGAGCCAATTCATCTAAATATTTTCCAGCCGGATAAGGCAAATCTAAAATCCGACCGACCTTATCGTAAGCTTCACCAATCGCATCATCGCAAGTTTCACCTAGTATTTCAAAGGATAGGTGATCTTGCATATAAACAATTTCCGTATGGCCACCACTGACAATTAACGCCAGCGCTGGAAACTCAAGCGGTTGCATCAACTGAGCTGCATAAATATGGCCCGCCAAATGATTTACAGCAATCAATGGCTTCTCAATGATTTGACTTAAACTCTTAGCCGCTGTCACACCGACAAGAAGTGCACCAACGAGTCCTGGACCTTGCGTAACCGCTACAGCATCAAGATCTGATAGTTCGAGTTCAGCTTGTTCAAGCGCCAACTGAATGACTTGCGTAATTTGTTCGGTGTGATGACGGCTCGCAACTTCAGGAACAACTCCACCAAAGCGCATATGGCTACGAATTTGTGAAGCAACGACATTGGCTAAGATACGTTGCCCGTCTTCAATCACAGCTGCACTCGTCTCGTCACAACTTGTTTCAATGGCTAAAATTCGTCTCGTTGTCAAAATTTGCTTCACTCCATTCCATTATGATGGCATCTTCGTTTGGGTTTTTGTAATAATTTCGCCGGACATCTAATGTCACAAAACCTACTCGCTCATAAAGTGAACGCGCTCGTTGATTCGATACACGTACTTCTAAAAAACAGCGTTCCAACGTCGTTTGCTCCAAAACACTGCGTAATAACTCATATCCATAGCCCTGTCCACGATAAGCTGGGGAAATATAACAACGGAGAATCTCCAGTTCACCTGCTAATTCTACACCTGCCACATAACCGATCCCCTCTTCAATATAATAGACGGTATATGGATTGTCGCGTTCTGTTCGAAACGTTGCTAACGTATCATTAAACTCTGAAAAACTTTCAATAATTAACTCTTTTTGTGCTGGGGTTAATTGTTTACCCGTTAAACGTTGCATCCCATCACCTACATATAGCGGCACATAAAATAGGCCGTCTCTTGATTATCGTCATAATAGAAAGGAATGTCCTTTATTTTGATAAAACGATGTGCACGATAGAGCTGTTGTGCAACTTCATTTGATTGACGGACTTCCAAAGTTATTTGCGGGAGTTGATGTTGTGCCACCAATTCAATCCATGCCGTAAGTAAGTAGTTTCCTAACCCTAAGCGTTGGTGTGAAGTTTGCACAATCAAATGACTAATATGGGCCCCTTTGGCTAAGAAACGCCCAGTAATCATCCCTACCACTTCTTTGGATTGGACCTCTTCGAGCAATAAATATACGCAATAAGGATTGTGATGATAATCATAGACAAAATCTCGATATCGCCAAGCTTGAAAGCCTTGATAACCATCTTCTTGAAGTCGCATCAATGTCTCTATATCTTCAGCCTGCGCAAAACGCAAACGGAATGTTTGCGTATTACGCTCCAATACTTCTTGTTGATCTAGGTATTGCTGAGACTGTTGCATAATGACATGCTTTCCTTTAGCTCGATTGGGTGTAAGAACTTCTAATAATCGGCGCACCGAGGTCTCTCCTTATCTTGCATTTTATTAATAGCGGTCAATCAACGATTCTCGCTCATCGGATGGTTGATCGCCTGGCTGGGCAGCTTGCCACTCTCTTTCAGCTAACGTTTGTTGTGTATAATTCGGAGCCAAAGTTGCAATATCATCCACTCGCTCTGAAGTTAACCAATTCATGGCCTCTGCCACGCGTGGTTGACTTGCCCAACCTTGAATCAGCGTCGTCTCTTGTTGCAATGCACTGGACTCAATTATTTCCTCAAAAGAATCAAGCGAATGCCCAACAAAAACGATTGAGTCCGTCGGCACAAGATGTGACTGAATCGTATCTAGCCAGACATCAAAGTCACAATGCGTATCGGGTAAGACCGCAATCAATTGTTGCTTTTCTTGATGATAGCGATATAAACCGGTATATGCCGTCCCACGACGTCCATCTATCACTGGCACGATAAAGCTTGAAGGGGTTGCGTTCGCTAGCCATCCGCTCACTGCCAAAAGACCTAGACTTGACACTGTATAGAGTGGGACTTGGTTAAATTGTGCCCATGTCTTGGCGTAGGTTATGCCAATCCGCACTCCAGTAAAGGAACCCGGTCCACAGCCCACAATCAAAGCCGCCACTTCCCGCGCACGCCAATTCAGTACTTTCAACGTGCTATCAATCACCGCCGCCAGCGTTTCGCCATGCTTCCTGGCTCCGATTAACGTTTGTTGCGCTAAAATTTGCCACGATCCGTTCGGATATTCTCCTTCAATCGCACCGACGGCTAAGGCCTCTCCAGCCGTATCAAGAACAAGGTACTTCATCTTAATCCCTCAAATTCTAGTATGCTCTCGCTAACCAAACGGTTACTTTCGATGGTTTGCCGGTTACAATACACGTAGATTTTGGTTCAACCATTCCTTCAAACGGAATATTACGTGTCGTAAATCCAGTACGTTCTTTAATTAAAGCTTCGGTTTCTTCCGTTCCGTCCCAGCCAGCTAATACCCAACCTGGATACTCTCCTTCAGCACGTTTCGATTCAATATGTGCCTCTAATTCTTCTAACGTCTCAATATTTGTATAAATATTCGCTTCATTAAACGCGCGTGCTTTTTCTAATAGGCGAACTTGCATTTCATCTAACGCTTCAACGACACGCTCAACCACTTGGTCTAATACGACCTCTTCCTTATCTTCTAAGTCGCGCATTTTAATAATGGCTTTTTGATTTTCTAAATCTCTTGGTCCAATTTCGATACGCAATGGCGCTCCGCGAAGCTCCCACTCATTAAACTTAAAGCCTGGACGGTTATCACTATCATCAATGACTGTACGGAATCCACGTTGACGTAATTCAGCATTGATTTTCTCGAGTGTTTCCATAATCTCTGGATTTTTTTGCCATGGACCGACTGGAATCATCACAACTTGTTGAGGAGCCATGCGTGGCGGTAAGACAAGTCCTTGGTCATCACTATGGACCATAATCATTGCACCGATTAAGCGCGTAGAAACTCCCCATGATGTCGTATAGGCTAAGACATGCTCGTTATCTGGGTTTAAGTAGCGAATATCAAATGCTTCCGCAAACTTAGTTCCCATATAATGACTTGTTCCTGCTTGGACACATTTAGTATCTTGCATCATCGCTTCAATCGAATAAGTTCGTTCTGCCCCAGCAAATCGTTCAGATGGCGTCTTTTCCCCTTTGAAAACTGGGATGGCCAGTAAACCTTCTACTTCTTCGGCATAAATATCTAACATTCGTTGTGTCCGTGCCTCAGCCTCTTCTGCTGTCGCATGCACAGTATGCCCTTCTTGCCATAAAAATTCACTCGTACGTAGGAATGGCAAAGTACGTTTTTCCCAACGGAAAACGTTCGCCCATTGGTTAATCTCTAATGGTAAGTCACGGTAAGACTGAATCCAACGCGAATAAGCGTCTCCAATTACCGTTTCAGATGTTGGGCGTAGCGCTAGACGTTCTTCTAACTTTTCTCCTGCTGCTTCCGTCACCCAAGGTAATTCTGGTGAGAATCCTTCAATATGATCTTTTTCTTTTTGGAAGAAATGTTCTGGAATCAACATAGGGAAATACGCATTACGTACGCCTTCTTCCTTAAAGCGCTTGTTAAATGCTTCTTGAATATGTTCCCATAACTCATAGCCGTTCGGCTTGAAAATCATACACCCTCTCACCGGTGAATAATCCATTAAATCTGCTTGCTGAATCGTATCTAAATACCATCTTGAAAAGTCTTCTTTACGTGTAACCATTTCTAATTCCCTCCATATAAAAAAATACTGTTCCCGTCCACATCAGGACGAAGAACAGTGAGTCTCCGCGGTACCACCTTCGTTGTCAATCCTTTGATCGACCACCTTTGCCGATAAGGAGGCTAACCCAAACTGATTCAATGCTAATAGTAGGTTCAGTCGCATGAGTGGGAAGTTCTTCGCAGCACCGAACTCTCTCTGATACCGTCATGTGATTTACTATTCTATTATTACGTTCATTATAAGCTTTATCCTCTGCGAAAGCAATCGTTAATCGGTAATTATTTGCGTCGCATCGGGGCTTAAGACATAATTTGGCAATCGACGAATTTGCGAAATCGGCCACCATGCAAAGACCGCTTCGCCAATCACATCTTCTACATCAATAAATCCAAAACGGCGACCATCCAATGAGTTTTGACGGTTGTCACCGAGAACGAAAAGTTTACCTTCTGGCACTGTCGCTTCTCCGGTCAAGGATTCTAACGTAAAATCATTGGTTACTTTGCCACCTCTTTCAGCTTCCATTTCCGCTAAGTAAGGTTCATCCAAGGGATGCCCGTTAAGGTAAAGTTGTCCATCCTTATAGGCTACACGATCTCCTTCAACACCGATTACCCGCTTAACATAAAGCTTCGTTTCTTTTTCATCATCCGTTTCTTTTTCATCATCCGTTTCTTCTTCATCATCATAATGTAATGGCGTCGGGAAGATGACGACATCAAACCGATCTGGTTCAGCGAGCTTATACATAAACATCTTCTCGCCATCATGCAATGAATACTCCATGGATGGTCCATCGACCTCGAAAGGTTCCGCAACATATGTGTAGATCCCCTTAATCGCAACAAATACAATAATAAATGTGATTGCAAAACTAAAAAGTTCTCTTAAAATATTTTTAATCATTCCGTCCATACCTTTCTTTAATCGGTAGTTTATTAAATTCTATTATAAGCTTTCTGATTATCGGATTCAATGAATTACTTAATGAATTACTTATGGTATGAATGATGATTAATAATTCGAAACGATCGATAAATTTGTTCCACTAACACTAAACGCATCAATTGGTGAGGCAATGTAATTCGACCAAAGCTAATCGAATGGTCTGCGCGTTTTTTAATGGCTTCGGATAAGCCAAGTGACCCTCCAATTACAAAAGTCACTTTACTATCACCATAAATAGCATATTGTTCTAAAGTGCTCGCTAACGCTTCAGAAGTTATCAACTTACCTTCGATGGCTAGCACGATCAGTCGTCGGTTCGCACCCACCCGACTTAAAATCCGTTCTGCTTCTTGTTCAAGAATTTGTTCTTTTTCGACTTCGCTCGGTTGATCTGGCGTTGGTTCATCGGGAACTTCAATGATGGAGACTTTCGCATACGGTTTCATACGTTTCATATATTCTGCGATGCCTTGTTTTAAATATTTTTCTTTTAGTTTGCCTACTGCAATAATTTCAATATTCATTGCTTCACGCCCCTTTGTCTATAGTATACCTTATCTTGCCAACGCTTTGCGAACCCCTTTTCACTTGACGCTGTGGATAAGTCTGTTCATATCCATATTTTCTGTGTAAAACAAGTTGAAAAATGTTTATTTTTTAGTGAAAAAATACTTTTTTTCACAAATAGAGTCCATTTCTCTGTTTTTTGTATAAAAATATCCACAGAAACCGAAGTTCCTGTGGATAACTTATTATCCGATAATCTCATCTTCTGAGTTAGGTTGTTCCCCACCGTCATCTTCAACCGGATACATTGGCGATGAATCTTGATGATTTAATTTATTCGTTAACGTAACTTCTAATTGCATTTCTTCACCTTCACGATAAATCGTTAAGGTCACCGTATCACCAACTTGATATTGATATAAAATTCGTTTCAAACTTTGTGAGTCAGTCACGGGTTCACCATTTAAGGCAGTAATAATATCCAATGCTTCTAATCCTGCTTTATCCGCAGCAGATTGAGATTGTATATTGGCAATTAAAGCTCCTTCTGTGACCGTTTCAGGTAAGTTCAATTCTTCTTCCAAACTACGACGGCTGAAACGATTTAAGTTATAAGTTCCCACACCTAAGACTGGACGAATCACTTCTCCGTGCTCTTCTAGCATACTGATGATGTGTTTCACTTCATTACTTGGAATCGCAAATCCCATCCCATCAATTTGTGAAGAGGCGTATTTGCTGGAGTTAATTCCCATTAACTGTCCTTGCGAGTTAACGAGCGCTCCTCCGGAGTTACCTGGGTTAATCGCTGCATCTGTTTGCATTAGGGTCATTTCCCAGTCTTGTTGACCGTCCCCATTAATATCTACCGGAATCGAACGGTTAAGCCCTGATACAATCCCTTGCGTCACTGAAGATGCAAAGCGTGAGCTTAAAGGTGAGCCAATCGCAATCGCCGTTTGACCTACTTTTACTTCATCTGAATTCGCAAATTCAATTGGATTGCCAACTCCCTTAGCAGAAATTTTTAGCACGGCCAGATCACTAATTTGGTCCGATCCAACGACTTCCGCTTCATGTACGGTACCATCGCGTAACTCGACTTCAACTTGATCCGCCCCGGCAATCACGTGGTTATTGGTTACGACATAGGCAGTATCTCCATCTACTTTATAGACAACACCACTACCTGTACCGGCTAGGACAGGTTCTTTTTGGATATCATTAATTTCTAGACCATCATTGCCCCAGAAAATATTCCCCATTTGTTGATCGCGTTGGTAGTTATTCACCGTCACAACGGAGTCTTGAACTTGATCAACTACACCCGTAATGGTATTTTCAAAGTCAGATAAGCTTGCTTGTGAATGGACATTGCGGGGTTGAACCGGATCCGTTAATCCTAGACCAAACAATCCGGCCACCACTAATACGGCCAGTGTCCCTAACATCCCTGCACAAATATTTTTCCACCATTGAATATTTTGTTGTTGATTTCGCATTGTGAATCCCCTCTTATCTATTAATTAACTAAAACTAATGTAACACGAAAGTATGAATACATTATGAACTATTTAAGAGATATTCGAGTCATTTTGTTAACAAAATATGAATTAAATTCGGCGCAATCCAGTTGCCTGATCAGGGTGTGTCATATAAAGACGCATGGAATCGGTCGTAGAATAATCATGCTGGTGCAAAATATACTCCATCGATTTCATCGCAATTTCTTTTGTATTATTATCACGACTTAAGTGACCTAAATAGATGGACTTGGTTTGGTTCCCAATCAAATCAACCATCGCTAAGGCCCCATCCTCATTGCTCAAGTGTCCCTTATCACCTAAGATCCGCTGTTTCAACGACCAAGGATAGCGCCCTGATCGGAGCATCTCCAACTCATGATTAGATTCAATTAAATAGGCGGACGCATTTTTTAACTGGTCGCGCAATCGATCACTCACGTATCCCGTATCAGTCAACATCACAAATTGTTTCTTTGCTTTTTGAAAGGCATAGAATTGCGGTTGAATCGCATCATGACTGACCGGGAAACTGATAATATCGATGTCTCCAATCGTTAACATTGTATCGGTTTCAAAGAGGAAGCAGAGCCCTGGATCGATTTTACCTAACGAAGGCATCATTGCATCCCAAGTCCGACGGTTCGCATAAATTGGTATATGATAGCGTCGTGCTAGCACACCGAGCCCATGAATATGGTCTTTATGCTCATGCGTCACTAAAATTGCATCGACATCTTTCAAGCTGCGGTCAATTTGTTGAAAGAGCGCCTCAATCTTTTTTCCACTCAAACCAGCATCAACCATTAAACGAGTTGTACTTGATTCAATGTACGTACAATTACCACTACTACCGCTCGCTAATACCGAAAATTGTAGCGAATCCAATTCGACTGTAGCAACCTTCGAGGGCGAGCCAAGTTTTAGACTATTTAAATTACTGATCATTTCATCACTTCTCTCATTCTTCCTTTTTATTATACAAAAATCTCCTCCGAACTGCTAATCGACTGTGGCTCATTAGAAAAGGTGAGCTTTCCTTGGAAAACTCACCTTATGGGTTTTTAAACATCCTTTATTTAGAAACCACTGGCTCCGCCGCCACCACCGCCGCCGCCAAAGGAGCCTCCTGAAAAGCCTCCCCCGAAGCCGCCGGTGTTTGATCCAGTATATTTACTTGAGACAGGTTTTGGCGCGGCGTCCGCAATCGATTGATTAATCGTTGGTCGAATGACCTGATTAATCCAATAAGGATTACGATAGAAAACAAGCGGCATATGCATTTCTGTCTGTAATTCTTCGATATGATATTGCTGGTTCATGGCCTCAATCACTTTATCTGCCACATTGAGCGAAACTGCATAAGCCAAATACTCTTCCCACAATGGGAGGGAGGCTATTTCACGCATTCGCATATTGCCAATATCGTCTAACATATTCGCAAAACCCTGCCATTCTTTGATTTGCTTATCTTCTTCGTAAGAACGAATGGGTTTTGCGGCAGTCAAAATCATTAGGATAATCGCAGCGATTGCATTTATTGCAAAATAGAAACCGATATATTGGAGCCAATTTGCTAAAGGTGAGTCAATCACCCAAACAAGCATAAGTACACATAAGCCAATGGATACAAATACATTAAACATTGCTAAGCTTATGGCAACTTGTCTTTCAGCTGGAGCTTGACGTTGTTTTTCACCGACCGCTGAGACATAGTTGCTGAACTGATTCCATAGACGATTTTTAGTGCGAGCAAAGTGCGATTCTTTGCGAATTCGATCTTCGATATCACGTAAAATAACCGGCTCATCATCAGGTAATAAGTAATCATAGACATATTTCTCGTGTCGTTCGAGCTGATTGTATCTTTCCTGAGTCAAATGCGACGATGGGCTGATTCGGACCGTCTGAGAACGTCGACGGAAAATTTTTCCTTCTTCACGGTCAACTTCTTCAATCATTATATAACCCTTTCGTGCCATATCGATAATCGTAGCCGAGAAATCATCCGAATTAGGTTCATTACGCAAAACGGTCGTTGCCATAATCGCCGGTGTTAAATCAGCGGGTAATGAATAGACATGATCTGGAATATGAACCGGATTCGGATTTAAGCGACGTTTCCGTGAAAAATAATAATAGCCCACGTAAATCGTAAAGAGTGGCGCAAGAGATAAGGCCAATAAGCGACGCATTAAACTACGTTGTTTTGCTTCGCGACGCTGGAGATCCGCTTCTACTTGCTGATTCTCCTTCTCAATAATTTGCTCTTTCATCGCTGCATCCACTTTATTTGGATTATTCGGGGTTAATGATGTTGGGAAAATCGCACGTAAACCAATCAGTTGATTCGGTGGATTATTCGGCACAGTCACCTCGATATAACTTCGGTCTTCTGTTCGAGGATAGACCTCTCCTTCGTAATGGCCGTATGCCCATGTTCGAAAGTCTTCTACTTGATTTACTTTACCAGGAAGCTCGATAATCGCATGATAATCGTAAGCGGAGTCGAATTGATCTCCTGTCAACGCCCAGTAGAGTTCAGCTGTATCAGAATAGTTTGTGACTAAATTTTCTAGCGTATATTCCATTAAAACACGGACTTGTTCGTTTTTTGCTGGATAGAAAATTTGAAATTTTAAAAGTTTTCCATCATCCGACGTTTTATAAGTTCCTTCTCGACCATTTAAACCTTCGCTTAAATACGTCACATCTCCTTGTTCATCCACAATCCCTACGCGGTAATTTGTTAAGTTATGTTGATCATGATCGATTGTAATATACATCCCATTCATAAATTCGACGTCATACGTATAGATTTCGCGGAACGTCATATGACCTTCCGAAGAGATTTCTCCCTTCATTTCAATCTGATTCATATCAAAACGAACTTCTTGCGCATGGATCGCTGTCAGCCCTACTTGCCATAAAAGACATAAAAGAATCGGAATTATTTTAAATGGATTGCGTTTCATACATTTCAACTCCTTCTATACTTAGCTGATTTGTCTTCGTTGAATTACAGTTCCTCGGATTGCATCTACAGTAATAGTGAAGCGACCATTTTGATTATCATAAACGACTTGCCATGCGGGTGAATACACATTAAATTTATCCAATTCTTGTGATCGATAATACGTGAAAACCGAATAATGAATTTGTGAACCGTCAGGAATTAATGTCTCAGCTCGACGGTCAATCACTTCGATGGCTTCGCGTTCAGTAATCATGCGACTTTTTTGCTTCAAAGCGGTAATATCTGCTTGGAAGGTTTGAATATAGCCTACCATATTATAGTTCTCATCTAAATTAATTTGAATTTCTGCGGTTCCATCGGTAATGGGATTGCCATCATATGCCGTCATTCGAATATAGATGGTTCGCTGACTGTTGACATACCAGAAATTTCGATAGTATTGACCGCCAATAAACATTTCTGGATCCGATAAATAGTTATTCGTTAAGAGGGTCCGGTCTTCTTCAGACAATCCTGTCGTTTGATCATTTAAATTCAAGTTTAACTTAACAGGCTCATCAAAGGTACTTGTAAGAGTCCCTTCACCATCAACAGAGGCATTTTGATTGCTAAGCTGTCCAATGTTTGCTGCTAAATAATTATTTTTGGAGGCAACAACATAAGGGACTTCTTGTGAATCGGATTTTAACTTAGGATAAGAGATACCTCTAGCACTTAGCTCTTGTTCAATGGTTAAATTTCTAGCTGTAGCATTATACGTTGAAATCGTATTGATTCGTGCGAAGAGCATAAAGATTAGATAAATATCAAATAGCAAAAACGAGATAATCAGTGCAATTTGAATTCGTTTAAAGTCCATTACGCTTCCTCCTCTGCCTCTTTTTGGAACCAATAATCAATAAAGGTTTCGCTCATCACTTCGTCGTAAGTATAAACTTCGCCGCGATACTCAAAGAACCATTGGGGTGTTAGCTGAACTTTACGGAAATTCTCCATATCTTTCTCCCAGTAATACCCTATAAAAATCGCATCAAAGCTCCCTAGCATCATATTATATTGTTGAATATTATTGAGCAACTGCTCGTGATTATCTAGCGTCACTTCTTGAAAGAGTGAGTCGATAAAAATATTTGGAAATAACGTTGGCTGTTGATAGCGATAAACATCACCGCTCCGGTCATTTCTTAATTGAAAGGTAATTTCCCCATAATCGGCTTCTTTCGATCCGCTGCGAACTGGAAGCCCATTGACCAATCGCCGATAGATAATATGATTATTAGCCGCTCGCTCGAGTTGTAATGCCCCTTGCCAATACTCCAATTGTTGTAAGTAGGAATAAGTATTGGTTACTTTATCACTAATGGTCCGTGCCTCTCCTTGTTCGACTCGGTTGGGTTGTAAACTAATCAACTGCTTCGTCCGATCAATATCGAGCGTGTTTAAATAGTTTTGATAGCGATAAATTGGTGCGTCTCCCGATGGGTTGATTTCTAATAGACTGTAATCACTGTCTGGAAAAATCTGATTCACTAATAAGTTCTCCGGGACCGCTTCGAGCGTATACAACTGAGTCGATAACGTCATGGCTAATTCAGGTAAATAAATCGGCCCCTTACGCCCTGCATAGCGAATCATCGGGACGAGGGTTTCTTTATTTTGTTCGGACGTTTCTTTTAAATCTTCGATTTTAAGCTGTCTAGAAAGGTGTCCAACAACGAATCGATTCGCTCCCGTATCCATCAAGTAAACATTGCCACCTTCATCAGGAATTAGAGGGATAACAATTCGGTCAATTAAAAAGTCCTCAAGGTCCCCATCTTCAGTTTCCACGAGATGATTCAACACCCCTAAAGGAATACGGTGTGGAAAGGTTAATTGTAAATGCTCAATCTCCCATAAATAATTTAAGGTTCCAGGATTGACCGTCTCATGCGAGTCATTCACGTGGATCGGGCGAGATTCAATTAATGTTTTAATCGATTGATACGTATTTTGTGAACGAACCCAATACGTTTGATCCACCATACGATAATAGATCGTTGACGGAGTAACAATATCCGAGTAACGTTGCTGAATCGGTGAATAGAGATAACTCCCCACCTTCGATTCGTCGTCCGATTCACTCACTTCAGGAGTGGTTAATCTTTGTTCAATCCCAATCAGTCTTTGAATCCCTCGAATATCGTAGAAAATAAAGTAGGACAAGCATAACCCTAAAATAACTAAAGCACTTAAAATATAAGGTAATAGTCGCTTCAAACGATTTATCATGTTCCTACCCCCAATCTTCTTCGATATCTTCAAAAGATGTCGATGGTAATGTAAAGCTGAAGTTACTTCCTTTTCCTTCTACGCTTTCAACCCAAATCTGACCACCGTGTAATTCAATGACCTCTTTAGAAATCGCTAAGCCAAGACCGCTCCCACCTTGTTCTCGTGAGCGCGCCTTATCAACTCGATAAAAGCGTTCAAATAAGCGTTCAGCGTCAGATTTCGAAATTCCTAAGCCTTCATCAATCACACTCACTTTTACAAAACCTTGTTCTTCTGATAATCTGACCGTCACGGTGCCGCCATCCGGTGAATACTTAATTGCGTTGTTCAGTAAGTTATCAATCACTTGAGTCATCCGGTCTTGATCGATATCCACGTAGATATCCCGCGGCGTAAACTCGCGAACAATTTGATAGTTCTCTCCGTTTGGATCATTGGCAACGGTAAATTCTAAGCGGTCTAAAATAAAATTCAGCACGCGCTTTAAATCGACATAATCTTTATTTAAAACAATCTGTCCACCATCAATTTTGGAAAGATCTAATAAGTTCGAAATCATTCGAATCATCCGATTACTTTCAGACTCGATAACTTCTAAGAAATGAGGGGCGATTGATTCATCTTGCCAAGCGCCTTCAGCCAACGCTTCAGAATAACTTTTAATACTCGTGAGTGGCGTTCTTAGCTCATGAGAGACGTTCGATACAAAATCACGTCGCTCTTGTTCTGTCTTTTGTTGCTCGGTAACGTCAGTTAGGACGCAAACTAACCCTGAAATAAATCCACTATCGCGTTTGATAATCGAGAATTCCCCTTTATAAATAGACTGCTCTGCGTCATCTTGTACCATTAAAATTACTTGCTCTTTACGGAATAAATCATTGAGTTTAAATTGATCCTCAATACCTAATAACTTCAAAATTGACTGGCCGTGCGCTTGATCTTCACGTAAATTAAGTAAAGATAGCGCACGATCATTCACTAGCAAGACTTTACCGCGGTGATCGGTTCCAATCACGCCGTCTGTCATATGCCGTAAAATCCCGTCCAATCTCTGACGTTCAGATTCGGTCGATTCTTGGGCATCTTTAACTTTAATCGCAAGTTCGTTAATCGTATTAGCCAATTCACCCAGCTCATCCGTTCCATAGATTGTCGCAGGATAATTGTAGACTCCCTCTGATATTCGCAAGGCTTGTTGACGCATCTCTTCAATCGGTCGTGTCAAACCTTGACTGAGGACTAAGGCAATCACAATCGCAATGACAATCGCCAAAAAGGTTGCTTGAACAAATAAATCAATAATATTATTGTTTTGTTGATACACTTGATTTAAATTGGTCTCGATTAATAAAGCGCCTAATGTACTTGTCCCGTCAGGTGTTAACAAAGGCTTAATAATTTGATACTGCGGTGTTTTCGTCTCATTATCATACGATTCTAACTCCATCATCGATCGATTCAAAATAACATTGCGAACTTCCGGCTCCGTCGTTTGAGTTCCAATCAAACTCAACTCCGATCCTTGATTGGTCGCAATAATCGTCTCTGAATTATTAACCACATTAATTCGAACGGGCAAAGTCGATGTAAAGGTATCTAAAGTCTGATTGAGTTGGACATAAGTCTGTTGACTATCTTCCGCATTATTGACCATTACATTGACCACGTTATTCATTAAAAAGTCCGCTTGCGTATTAATTTGAGCTTTCGTTTGATTAATCGTTTGAGATTCTAACTGGTCAATAAAAAACACCCCAATAAACTGAAAGCTAATCAGTAAAATAAATAAAAACAGGAGAGGTATTTTAAAGTAAATCGATTGATAGAAACGAAACCGTGTTTTTCTCATAAAGTCACCTATTATCTTCTTATTACAAATAATCTTCCCTTAATTTTTATTAATAGTCAACCCCGTAGAATCAATCTACGGGGCTAATTATTTGCGACAAATTAATTGTCGCCATTTTGATTTTTTAAGTAGTAGCCTACGCCACGTCGCGTTAAAATATAAGTCGGATGGCTTGGCTGATCTTCAATCTTTTCACGTAAACGACGAATGGTAACATCGACCGTTCGCACATCACCAAAATAGTCATAACCCCACACTGTTTCTAATAGGTGCTCACGGGTCATCACTTGTCCGATATGTTGCGACAAGTAGCTAAGCAGTTCAAATTCACGATGGGTCAATTCAACATCTTCCCCATTTTTAGTGACAGTATAGGCATCTTGATGGATGACTAAATCACCAACTTCAATATCATTCGAACGTTGCTCAGATGCTTCGTTAAGAATCGCAGAATTACGTCTCAGGTTCGCTTTGACTCGAGCAATCAGTTCTCGATTTGAGAAAGGCTTTGTCACATAATCATCTGCGCCCAGTTCCAGTCCGAGTACTTTATCAATTTCTGAGTCTTTTGCCGTCAACATAATAATGGGAACGGCACTCTCTTTACGAATTTGGCGACAGACTTCAAGTCCATCCACTTTAGGTAACATAAGATCCAAGATAACAAGGTCTGGCTGTTCTTCATTGAATGTCTCAATCGCATCTTCACCGTCAAAGCTAGTTAATACTTCAAATCCTTCATTTTTTAAGTTGAAGCTAATAATATCCGAGATTGGTTTTTCGTCATCGACTACTAAGATTCTTTTCATTCCGTGCCCTCCTTATCTGGGACATATACTTCTAATCTATTATACCTTTATTCTATTTTCTGTCAAAATTTGAACGCTTACAAGACTTCGATAGAGCAAGGTATTCGCATGTTAAATTTAGTAAGTTGAACTATTGAACATATGTCCGCAAGTCTGATTCAATCCGCTGGGCTTTGGCTTTTGCCTGATCCATCGAATCTGCTTTCGTCGCAATGTAGAGTTTAATTTTCGGCTCGGTACCACTCGGTCTTAACGCTACCCAACTGCCATCCGTTAAATGATATTTCAACGCATCACTAGTTGGTAACGTTAAAGGCACACTGTGTCCATCGCTTTGCGTTGACTGGCTCGTTAAATAATCATCACTTTGAACGACAGCGATCTCACCGAGTTGGCTTGGACCTTGTTGACGAATATGTGCCATAATCTGACGCATGCGCTCGGCACCATCTAACCCAGGATACGTAATGGCGATGGTATGTTCATAATAGCAGCCGTAACGTTGATAGATTGATTCCAGCGCATCACCGAGCGTTCTGCCTTGGGATTGATGGTACGCTGTGAGTTCTGCTAAGACGACCAATGCTTGAATCGCATCTTTATCCCGAACAAATGGACGGATTAAGTAGCCGTAACTTTCTTCAAATCCCATTAAAAATTGTTTTGCCTTGGATTGTTCATATCCCTTGATCTTCTCAGCAATAAATTTAAAGCCGGTCAATACTTCCTCGACTTCGACGCCGTAATGTTGGCAAATCGGTCTCACAAGATCGGTTGAGACAATTGATTTGACCACCACACCATTTGTAGGCAGGCTATCTTGGCTTTGAGCTGCTTCTAATAAGTAATCGAGCATAATCGCCGCAATTTGGTTACCGGTCAGCATTTGATAGTCTCCTGTTGCAGTGCGAATCATCGCGCCTAACCGGTCCGCATCGGGATCGGTTGCTAAGATAATATCTGCCTTAACTTCTTCAGCCAATTGTAGTGCTTCATCAAAAGCTTCAGCTGACTCTGGGTTCGGACTTTTAACAGTTGGAAAAGCACCGTCAGGTTCTTGTTGCGAGGCAACAACATGAATTTGTTCGAAGCCAGCTTGCTTCAATGCTTTAAGACCAAGATACATTCCAGCCCCATGCAGTGGTGTATAGACAATTGAAATATTCGATTGATGTTGTTGAATTAGCTCTGAATCAATCGTCACAGACTTCATCGCATCTAAATAAGCTTGATCGACTTCGTCACCAACCACTTTTATCTTGCCTGAAGCTACCAATTCATCAAAATCCGAGGTAGCAACTTCTAACGGATCTGCCACTTGACTGACATAATCCATTAACTGCCCAGCTTCGACCGGTGGCATCTGTCCTCCGTCTTCCCCATAGACTTTATAACCATTATATTCGGCTGGATTATGGCTGGCAGTAATCATAATTCCCGCATAGGCCTTAAAATATCGTACCGCAAATGACAACACCGGTGTCGGTCTTAAACACTCATAGAGATAGACTTGAATACCGTGATGCCCTAACACGCAAGCAGCTTCTTGAGCGAACTCGGGCGAAAAATGTCTTGAGTCATACGCTATCGCCACACCGCGCTCTTGCGCTTGATGTTGGATGATTAATTGAGCTAACCCTTCCGTCGCCTGACGAACAGTATAGCGATTCATCCGATTGGTGCCAGGCCCTAAGATCCCTCGCATGCCTGCCGTCCCAAATGACAATGCTCCCGTAAATGCCTCTTGCGCTTCTTCGGGAGAATAATTTGCCATCGCTTGGCGTAGCTCTTCATCCATTTCAGTATGTGTTTGCCACTTTTGATATGCTTTTTGCCAATCCATCATTATTCTCCTTCAAATTCATTCCAAGTTTGTAAATATTCATACGCAGCTTGTCCCGCAATACTTCCATCGCCAACTGCCGTTGCAATTTGACGTAGATGTTTTAAGCGCACGTCTCCAACCGCAAATAGTCCCGGAACGGTCGTTTCCATTCGCTCGTTCGTCACAATCCAACCTTCCTCATTCGTCACACCTAACTGTGCCACCATTTGTGAGTTAGGCACCATTCCAACATAGATAAAGACTCCTTCTGCTGGAATTTCAGACTGTTCACCTGTCTCCGTATTTTCAATCAAGACGGACGAGACGCTTTGATCTCCTTTAATTTCTTTCACTTCACTATTCCAAATTACTTCGACTTTTTCATTCGCAAATAAGCGATCTTGTAATATTTGTTGTGCGCGAAGTTGATCACGCCGGTGGATTAGTGTCACTTTATTTACAAATTGCGTTAAGAATGTTCCCTCTTCGACCGCAGAGTCTCCTCCACCTACAACAACGACATCACGATTTCGGAAGAAGAAACCATCGCAGACCGCACAGTAAGAGACCCCTTTACCAGTCAGTCGCTTCTCACTTTCTAAACCTAATTCACGGTGCGTCGCTCCCGTCGCAATAATGACCGCTTTTGCACGATAGGTTGTGTCACCGACTGTCACGATCTTATAGGCTCCCTCGCAAACAATGTCAGCGACGTAACCGCTCACACTTTGCGCTCCAAAGCACATCGAACTGTCGTAAATTTTAGTGGCTAATTCAGGACCGCTAATTTTAGTAAAGCCAGGATAGTTCTCGACATCGGCAGTATTCAATAACTCCCCTCCGGGAGCTCCTTGTTCGACAATTACCGTTTTTAAATTCGCGCGCGATGCATACTGAGCGGCGGTCAATCCACCAGGACCTGCTCCGACTACTAGTACATCCACATCGTTATATAAACTCGTCATATTTTACCGTCTCCTTAATCATAATAGGTTGTCTCGTGCTTACCTTCGCGTAACATCAATTGTTGCACAGCTTCTTGAATTGAAAAATCTGGATTTTCATACAAATAATGATATAACATCTCGGTTAAAGGCATTTCAACGCCTTGACTCCGTGCTAAGTTGCGTGCCACTTGGCAAGCCACTGTCCCTTCAATGACCATACCGATTTTTTGTTGAACTTGTTCAAGATTTAAGCCCAATGCTAATAAATTCCCAGCTTGCCAATTCCTTGAGTGGACACTGGTACACGTTACAATGAGATCGCCAACTCCACTCAAACCGCTAAATGTCAGTGGATCCGCGCCGAGTTTAACACCGAGTCGCGTAATTTCTGCCAAGCCACGCGTAATTAAGCCCGCTTTCGCATTGTCACCATACCCTAGTCCGGCAATAATCCCCGCGCAGACCGCAATAATATTTTTTAGCGCACCACCTAATTCCACACCTAGAACATCTTGGTTGGTATAAACGCGGAAATAGTCATTCATAAACGCTTGTTGAACGGCTTCAGCAACCGCCAAGTCTTCACTTGCTGCTGAAATGGAAGTTAAGTCACGTCGCGCAACTTCTTCAGCATGACTCGGTCCAGATAAAACAGCGATACCACGATACGTTTCGCGTAGCATAACTGCTTCAATCACTTGACTTAAACGGAGCTCCGTACCACGTTCGATTCCTTTCGCCACATGGACAATAATTGGGGCAATCTCTTGATGCTGAAGTTCCTCTTTTAACGTTTGACATACTTCACGAATCGCTTGACTTGGCACAGCTAGAACAATCAACTCCACACCTTGAATTGCTTGTGATAAGTCCAACGTCGCCTCGAGTGCACTCGGTAACTTCGCCTCAGGCAAATAGCGTTCGTTCTCTTGATGCATATTGATGGACTCGATAACTTCAGGTTCAATTCCCCATAATGTCGTTTCATGTTTGTTTTCTGCTAATACTTTGGCTAAGGCGGTTCCCCATGATCCGCTACCTAATACTGCTACTCGCATCCCGTCCACTCCTTTTATGATTGTTTTTGACGATTTACATAACTTAACAAACCAATACCACTCACGATTGCAATAAGTGATACAAGTTGAGAAATCCGTATCGGACCTAAATACAGACTATCCGTGCGCATTCCTTCAATCCAAAAACGTCCTAATCCATACCAAATTAAATAGAAACTAGTCAGTGTTCCTGCTCGTAAAGATTTCCAGTAACGACGCAGCATCAGCATCAGCGAAACACCGATGACGTTCCAAACAGATTCATAGAGAAACGTTGGTTGATAATACTGCCCTTGAATATGCATTTGCTGGATCAACCATTCTGGCAAGTGCAAACTTTCTAAAAATTGTCGCGACACCGCTTCGCCGTGCGCTTCTTGATTAATAAAGTTTCCCCAGCGCCCGATTGCTTGAGCTAACATTAACCCTGGCGCTGCACAATCGGCTAATTCCAAGTGAGGCAAGTGATAATGGCGACTATAATAGTACAAGGTCAATATTCCACCGATGACCCCGCCATAGATAGCCATTCCGCCATGCCAAATAGCGGGAATTTCCCACCAATTTTGTAAGAAAAAGTCTAAATTAAATAATACATAATAAAGCCGTGCGCCGATTAAGCCGTTGACCATCGTCCAGAAAAACAAATCAAACAGATGATCTGATAAAAATCCACGTCGCAGTCCTTCACGTTTAAAGATAAAGTACCCTAGCCACATTCCAACACCAATAATTAAACCGTACCAATGAACTTTGAGGGGACCAATTTCAAAGGCAACGCGAGAAATTGCTAAAAATAATCTCATCATCATTAAACCTCACGATTGCTATCAATCAGCTCTCTGAGCTTGCGATTAAAGGTTTCTTTTGCATCAAAGCCCATTAAAGTGGCACGGTGATTCATTGCCGCGGATTCAATAATTACAGAAAGACTTCGTCCTGTTTTTACTGGAATGGTAATGCGGGGGATTTTAACATCGAAGATTTCTTCATAATCTTCCATATTCCCTAACCGGTCATAGACGACCGTACCATCATCTACAACCAAATTAATGATTAACTCAAGTTGTAAATTACTGCGTACTGCAGCGACCCCATAGAGTGAGACGACATCAACAATGCCGAGACCGCGAATTTCAATTAAATTTTGTAAAATATCCGGTGCTTCCCCTAAGAGTGTTAACTCATCCATCTGATAGAGTTCGACGCGGTCATCCGCAACGAGTCGGTGCCCACGTTGAATCAACTCAAGTGCGGTCTCTGATTTACCGACCCCGCTCGTTCCTGTTAACATCACACCCATCCCGTACACTTCCATAAACACCCCATGCTTTGAGATGCGCTCAGCCAATTCATGTTCTAAGAAATTGGTCAAATTGGAAAGAACGCGACTGGTCTTAGACTTTGCACTTAATATTGGAATCCCAGCCGCTTGAGCATATGGAATCAGCTTTGCAGGAATCTCAATATCTCGTGCAAAAACAATCGCTGGCGTGTCATTATGGCAAAGTGCCTGGTAGATTTCCTCTTTTTCGCTGTCCGTTTTTTGTTCCAAATAGGCCATCTCTGTTCGACCAATTAACTGAATTCGTTCGTGAGGGAATCCTTGAGAGAATCCCGCTAAAACAAGTCCGGGTCGCGAAACCTCACTTGTATAAAGTTTGTTATCCCTAAATTCACTGCCGTATTTAATGTCCACAGCAAGCGTATTGACTAATTTATCTACGGTAACTGTACGTGTCATGTTATCCCTCCATGGCTTTATATCTGGTTAAATGTTACCATATTCAACCTGAGCTATCCATCTTAACATTGCCTTGCTCACTATTGAATCTTCAGTTCATAAAAAAAGCAACTGCTCAGTCGCAGTTGCTTAAATATATTGATTAAAACTCGTCCCAGCGTCCTTCATTTTTAGGTGTTACATCTTTTTTATAACGGCTTCCTTGTGAGTTAACGGAACGATAAGTCGGTCGAGTTTGCCCGTTGACTTGATAGTCATACGGTAAGACAATCCCTAATAAGAGATATAACCAAAATCCTGAAGACCCTAAGAAAAATAAGATGATCGTAATTACACGGACAACCGTTGGATCGATATTGAAAAATTCTGCAAGTCCACCACAAACCCCCATAATTTGTTTGTTTGTCGAAGATTTATAAAGACGTTTATTGTTATTCATACTCTCCATCCTTTCTACTGATTAAACTCATTATCTTTGATATAAATATCCCCTAAGCGTGTTTTTAATGTAGCCTCTAATCCATCATCTGCCGATAATTGATTGCGGCGAAGACGACTCGAGCGCATCTCCCCATCCACTTCGGATACATTCTCTTCTTCCGTGTCAGTCATCCGATACTTAATGTTACCGAATTGTGCTTTACTTTGAATATCGACTTTCATCGCTTGAGGCGTCGCCAACATAATATCTCCCGATTGCGTCTCAACTTTGATACGCGCAGGGTTGGTATCACGTTTGGTAATGTAACAATCCGCATGAACCGCGGTAATGGACGCATTGGTCAATTGACCGTCGATTGAAAAATCGCCATTCACTGTCTTATGGACAATGGTATCAATCTGGCTATCTTTAATATGGGTATCCCCATTGACTAAATCAATCGTTGCTTCACTACTTTGCGTTTTAGCAAGTTGAATATCACCGTTCGTTGAGTTGACTTTCAATTCCTCACATTCAACCGATGTCACATCAATATCACCGTTTACGGTACGAATATCAACCCTATCAAAACGTTTTTTTGGTAGCGTTAAGACGATATCGACTTGAATTTTTGGGGACGTTAAGGCAATCGCTAACTTATCTTCGGTAAGAATCACCCAACCGTTATCATAGAAATATTGTACATCGATTGATTCATCTTTTCCATAGATTGAACCAACTAATTTGAGTTCGATTTGATCATTCTCTCCCGCACTCACCATAACATCACCATTCAAATTATTAATATCAATCATTTGAATGCCTTCTGCGGGGTAATGGTCTGACACGTCAAATGGATTATCTTTAACCCATGGAACTTGAACGTTAACATTCCATTCTTTCATTTTAAAATTTTCCGCAAAATCTGTTGCCCAATCTTTGATCGATTTACTTAATTTTTCACCACCACGGCGGGCTTCATTAGCATAATAGGCTGCTTCTTGAGAAATACGGTCACTATCAATATCGATGACGCGTTTAAGGTCATCGCGCCAATCATATGAATCGTTAGTTTCCTCGTTTAATTCATCCAGTTCATCATGAATATCATCGATCTCATCATAAATATCTTCGATTTGATCTAATAGGTCTTCTTGTTGTTCGATCAATGCTTCTCGCTGTTCGATAAGCTCTTCCGTTAATGGATCGAGCTCGGACATAATATCAAATTCCCGAAGACGTTGTTGTAGGATTGTTTTCGATTCTTCAAGTGCCTTTAATTGTGTTTCTAATTCAGTGCGACGTTGATTTAATTCATCCTTCTTCAAATCTTCCATCGCGACTTCTGGTTCATTGTGTTCATCGGCATTCGTTGTATCTGAGGTGAATGGATGTTCCACCTCTTCAGTTTGTTGTCGAGAGGTAGGTGCTTGTTGTTGGACAAACTCTACGTCAGAAGCTTCTAACAAATCCAATGCTTCTTCTAAAGTGATAATGTTTTGTTTGACTAATTCGATAATACGCTCTTTTTTATTCATCACATTTCCTCCTAACTTGATGACTAGCTTAATTATATTATGACACGCTCGATGATTTAATTCATGGTACTCGAGACTGATATTGCATCCTATGGTAAAATTAAGCAAAGAACGATATTTCAAGAACAAATTGAGGAGGATAACGATGCAACCACTCATTGCAATTATTTCACCTGCCAAAACATTTACGGATGAAGAAGTTATTTCTTCTATATCCCTACCTATTTTTCAAAGAAAAGCGGATCAACTCATTCAACATTTAGCCACTTATTCGCCGAAAGAACTGGCACAACTCTACCGATCAAACGAATCAATTGCACTAACAAATTACCAACGCTTCCAAGACTGGGATGCCGTGCAGATGAGCCCTGCGCTACTGTGCTATAATGGACTGCAATTTAAAGCAATGCAAGCCGATGTAATGACCGAATCAATGTGGCGTTACTTAACAGAGCACTTACGTATATTATCCGCACTTTACGGGGTGTTGCGTCCTTTTGATGCGATTAAACCCTATCGATTGGACTTTAACTGCCAATTGCAATTAGATTCCAGCTCGTCTTTATATGACTTTTGGGGTGAAAAAGTGGCTCAAGCGTTATCACTTGATGGAGGAACGTTATTAAATTTAGCTTCCGCAGAATTCTCTAAATTAGTCCTACCATACTTGGACCGTTCAAAAGTCCAAGTCATCGACTTTGATTTCTATAAATACGACGTTGAAAAAGAACGCTATTACCAACCTGCTACGCTCGCAAAACAAGCGCGTGGCGCCATGGTCCGTTTTTTAGCAGAAAAAGAAGTGAGTGATCCGACCGAGCTTAAAGCATTTCAAGAACTAGGATTGTCCTTTGATGCTGAGCGCTCGTCAACCACTCACTATGTCTATTGCACTAAGTCATAATTATTGTTTTAAATACTGTTTTAAATATTGTCCGGTATAACTTTCTGGAACTTGGGCCACGGCTTCCGGTGTCCCAGTGGCGATAATTTCACCTCCACCGGAGCCTCCTTCAGGGCCTAAGTCAATAATATAATCCGCCGTTTTAATGACATCTAAGTTATGTTCAATCACAACGACTGTATTTCCCGCTTCAACTAGGCGGTCAATCACTTGCAGTAACTTCTTAATGTCATGCGTATGCAGTCCTGTTGTTGGCTCATCTAAGACATAAAGGGTATTCCCCGTCGCCACCCGTTGCAACTCTGAAGCTAACTTCATCCGCTGGGCTTCCCCACCCGAGAGCGTAGTAGCAGATTGTCCTAATCGGATATAACCCAGCCCCACATCGACAATGGTCTGTAATTTACGTTTGATTTTTGGATGCGCTGCGAAGAATTCTAACGCATCATCCGCTGTCATATCCAAGACTTGGGCGATGTTTTTGCCTCGGAATTTAATCTCAAGGGTCTCAGAATTATAGCGTGTCCCATGGCAAACTTCGCAAGGGACTTCGACATCCGGCAAGAAGTGCATTTCAATCTGCTTTACGCCGCCCCCTTTACAAGCTTCACATCGGCCACCTTTCACGTTAAAACTAAAGCGGCCTTTACTGTAGCCACGCATCTTCGCTTCATTCGTCTGAGCAAACAAGGCTCGAATATCATCGAAGACGCTCGTATAAGTTGCCGGGTTTGACCGGGGAGTCTTACCAATCGGACTTTGATCGATATCAATAATTTTATCCAAGGATTGATAGCCATCAATGGTATCAAATTGCCCCGGTCGTAACTTCGCCCGGTTCAACTTCTGTGCCAATGATGTCTTCAAAATCGAATTCACCAAACTACTCTTACCTGAACCTGAAACGCCTGTCACCACGGTTAGACGACCAATTGGAAAGGCAACATCCACATTTTTTAAGTTATTCTCTTTAGCACCTTTGATTTCAATCCAACCTAGGTCTTCTTGACGGCGTTCGCTCGGTACCGGAATTGATTCAATACCGGCGAGATAGCGACCTGTAATCGAGTCTGGATTAGCTTTAACCTCTTCGGGTGTTCCAGCCGCCACAATTTGTCCACCTAGCTCGCCTGCTCCTGGACCAATATCAATCAAGTAGTCCGCTTCAATCATCGTCTCTTCATCGTGTTCGACGACAATCAAGGTGTTCCCTAGATCACGCATCCGCTGAAGCGACTTCAATAATTTCGAATTGTCACGTTGGTGCAGCCCAATCGATGGTTCATCTAAAATATAGAGGACTCCCGATAAGTTAGAACCAATTTGAGTTGCTAATCGAATCCGTTGAGACTCACCGCCTGAGAGCGTTCCAGCCATCCGGCTTAGCGTTAAATAATCCAATCCCACTTCATTTAAGAACGTTAAACGGTCTTGAATTTCTTTTAAGATTGGTCGGGCAATGATCTGATCTCCGGACTCAAAAGTTAGTTGATTAAAGAAAGCTAGTGCTTCTCCAATTGATAATTCAGTCACTTCCGCAATATTCATTCCGGCAATCTTAACCGACAAAGCTTCATCCGTTAAACGTGCGCCGTGGCATTTCTTACACGTTAATTCTTGCATATATTCACGCATCACATCGCGCGTATAATCTGAATTGGTCTCGTGATAGCGGCGTTCTACGTTATTCATCACACCTTCAAACGGTTGCTCCACCGTCCGCGTCTTACCTGCCATGGTCTTAAAGGTAAACTTAAAGGCCGTCCCTTCTCCCCCGTATTTCAACTTTTCTTGCTGGTCTTTGGTCAATTCGTTATAAGGGACATCTGTTGGAATACCATATGATTTCGCGAACTGATCCAACATCGACGGATAATAATTCGAGCTGATTGGATTCCATGGAGCGAAGACACCTTCTTCAATGGATAAACTCGGATCTGGAATGACCAAGTCCTCATCTACCGTTAATTTGAAACCTAATCCATCACAAGCTGGGCATGAGCCAAACGGCGCGTTAAATGAAAACAAGCGCGGTTCTAATTCATCAATCGAAAAATCACACAATGGGCAGGCAAAATGCTCGTTAAAATACAACGGTTCCTCGCCGATGACATCCACGACCATATAGCCTTCACTCAATGTCAAGGCTTGCTCTACCGAATCGAATAGTCGGCTGCGAATGCCATCTTTAATCACGATACGGTCAACGACGACTTCGATCGTGTGTTTTGAATTTTTATTTAATTCAGGTACTTCGGTGACATCGTAGATTTCACCATCCACTCGAACGCGTACGAAACCTTCTTTATTGATGCGTTCAAATAATTTTACATGTTGTCCTTTTTTCTCACGAACTAAAGGAGCTAAAATTTGAATCCGGGTGCGTTCGGGTAATTCAAGAATCCGATTCACCATCTGTTCCGGGCTTTGTCGTTCAATCGGAATTTGGTGCGTTGGACAATATGGAACCCCGACACGGGCAAATAATAACCGTAAATAATCATTAATCTCAGTCGCTGTCCCCACAGTTGACCGTGGGTTTTGGCTCGTCGTTTTTTGATCGATCGATATTGCTGGACTGAGTCCATCGATTGAATCGACATCGGGTTTATCCATCTGACCTAAGAATTGACGCGCATAAGCCGATAAGCTTTCAACGTATCGCCTTTGTCCTTCGGCATATAATGTGTCAAAGGCTAACGAACTCTTTCCGGAACCAGATAGTCCAGTAACTACAACCATCGCATCACGAGGTATTTCAAGGTTAATATTTTTTAAGTTATGCGTTCGTGCACCTTTTACAATAATTTTATCTTGTACCAAGGCAATCGCTCCTCTCCTATCACATACCCTTCTATTATAACACACAAAGCAAACAAACGTTCGTTCAACGCTTCGCATAAAAAACCAAGTACGCTCGGTACTTGGTTCTATAATTGATTGGTTAGCTTAATTTAGTTGTAATTATTTAACGTCTTCCCAGTTTAAGATTTCGCCTAAGAAGATTTTACGAACATTTTCAATAGAAATATCTTCAAGTTCGTTTTCATTGTTAACAACTACCGCAATTCCGTCCATTGCAATGCGGTCATAATTTAATGTTTCGGCTTCTTCTTCTGTTAAAGCCCGTGAAGCCATACCTAAGTCAGCTGTTCCTTCTTGCGCAGCTTGGATTCCGGCAGATGATCCTGTCGCTTGGATGTTTACTGTAACACCGGTTAATGCTTTGTACTCTTCTGCTAAACGTTCCATAATTGGCGCAACAGAAGTTGAACCTACTACTTCAAGTGTTTCTTCAAGACCTTCACCTGGTGTGTATTCTTCTAATGAGTCAATAACACTTGCGCCTTCTTCGGCTTTATCTTCTTCGCCTTCTTTACTTGGCGCTACCGCAATGAAGCCTTCTTCTTCAACTAATGTTTGACCTTGTTTTGAGTGGATAAATGATAAGAAGTCTTCTGCTGTTGCAGATAATTCTTCACCCCATGCAACGTTGAATGGACGCGCAATCGCATAGTCGCCTGCATTGATATTTTCTGCAGTAGCTTCAACGCCATCAACTTTTAAAGCTTTAACGGATTCATCTAAAGATCCTAATGAGATATAACCAATTCCTGATGGATCATTTGATACCGCTTGGATAACACCACTTGTTTGATTTTGGATACTTGCATCCAATGTTGTCATGTCGTCGCCATTTTCATCTACGACACCGACAATTTCAACGAAAGCAGTACGTGTACCTGAACCGTCTTCACGAGAAATAATAGTGATAGGACCTTCTTGTGCATAAACTGATGCAAGGGCAGATACAGCAACACCAGCTGCGGTTAAAAATGATAAAGCTTTTTTCATATGAATCATTCTCTCCTTTAACAAAAACTACTTGGTTTTTAATTATTGACTGACATCATCATCAGTACACTGTTAGTGTAACAACCCATTATTAATTCTGAGTAAATTGAATGTAAAGGTTGTGTAAAGACGTATCCTTTCGCTTCATCAAAGAAGATGAATTGCACTCGATCTGGACAGATCAGATCTGTTATACTAATTGTACTTAGATAATAAAGAAAGAAGGTTGCATATGACTAATTTTGAACAGAGACTCATGAGCTCGCTTGGCCATAGTCTCGTAGACCCCCAACACTATACCCAATACTCATATGCACCTCAATTAATTATTAATCGGCATGAAGAAGGTCGGCATGTAATTACGAGTATTCAAGAATTACTGATGGAAGCAAATGAATTTGCTTTTAATATTGCCTTTGTCACCCAAGCTGGACTTGGAATGATTAAGACGCAATTAGCTGATTTTGCATTGCGAGGGGGCCATGGTAAAATTCTCGTTTCGCCCTACTTAAGTTTCAATCATCCCGCCACCTTAAGGGAATTATTAAAATTTCCCCAAGTCGAAGTAAAGATTGCAAATTCCAATCTAAATCATCACGCAAAAAGCTACTGGTTCAACTTAAATGGTTATCAAGTGTTAATAACCGGAAGTTCAAACCTAACCGATTCGGCCCTTAAAACGAACTATGAATGGAATGTCTCGCTAACTTCAACCCATAATGGACAATTTATTCAGGAAGCGATGACTGAATTCCGTGCCGTATGGGATCAAGCTTCTCATATTGATGAGCACTATATCCAAAAATATGAACAACTTCGGCAACCTCAAATTTTTTCAATCAAAAATAGATTGGGAACTGGAAAGAGTTCTGACCTTGATAAGACAAATCAAGCATTACCTTTAGAACTTATCAACGATCCGCTTACTCCCTATTATCCAGTCTCAATAAAACCTAACGCCATGCAACAAGAAGCATTGAAAGGACTCGATTCAATTCGTCACAGTGGAGCACATCGTAGTCTCGTTATTAGTGCTACTGGAACAGGGAAAACCTATCTCGCAGCTTTTGACGTAAAGCAATATCAACCTCGGCGAATGTTATTTATCGTCCATCGAGAACAAATCTTAAATCAAGCCTTGGATGATTTTCAACGTGTACTCGGTTTTTCAGCAGGGCAAGCAGCCATATACCGCAGTAATCAACCTGTTGATTCACATGTTCAATATTTATTTGCAACGATTCAATCGCTCTCGAGAGAAGATAATCTCCAAAGTTTCAGCCCGGATGATTTTGATTATATTTTAATTGATGAAGCACACCGTGCTGGGGCTCCCTCTTATTTACGTGTGATTGACCATTTTAAACCTGATTTTTTATTAGGAATGACGGCCACTCCGGATCGAACGGATGATTATAATTTATATGAATTATTTGATTATAATATTGCCTATGAGATCCGATTGCGTGAAGCACTGGAGGCTGAAATGCTGTCGCCATTTTTATATTATGGGGTCACTGAAATAATGTCCGACGGCAAGCTACTGGATGAGTTCACTCACTTTAATCAATTGACTTCTGATGAACGTGTCCGACATATTATTGAGAAGATTGATTATTACAGCTTTGAAGGACACCCCTCTCGAGGATTAATATTTGTCGGTTCCGTTGAAGAGGCCCGTACTCTATCGAATAAACTCAATCAATATGGCTTAAAAACAACTTACTTATCCGGTAAAGACCCGCAACCTGTTCGTCAAAGAGCCATCGAGCAATTGGAGTCAGGACAACTGGAATACATTTTAACGGTCGATATTTTCAATGAAGGGATTGATATTCCTTCGATTAATCAAGTGATTATGTTACGCCAAACTGCTTCCAGCATTATTTTTACACAACAACTTGGACGAGGACTACGGAAACATCCTTCAAAAGAATTTGTGACAGTGATTGATTTTATCGGCAATTATCAAAATAACTACTTAATTCCCATTGCATTATTTGGGGATCGCTCTTCTAACAAAGATAATTATCGTCGACAAATGAGTGATCTTAATCAAATCCAAGGATTAACGTCGGTTAATTTTGAACAAATTGCAAAAAATCAAATTTTCGCGTCCATTACCCAAGCGAAATTATCGAGCATCCAACATCTGAGAAAAAATTATTTAACCTTAGAGGAACGGCTTGGACGAACTCCTTGGATGATTGACTACTTAACGCAACAACAGATGGATCCAGCCGTTTTTTTCGAAAACCCGACCTTTAAAACATATGCGGATGTAATCAATAAATTCTCAAATTATGATCATATCACGCTCGATCCTCAATACCATGCCCTACTCGATTTTATGACCCGTGAATTACTCAATGGCAAACGTCCCCACGAATTGATTATTTTACGAGAGATTTTTAGTCGCAACGGGACTATTTATGAATCCGAGCTCCAAACGGTATTTAAAAAAGAAGGTGTCACATGGAATGATGCGTTACGTCAATCGGTTCACCGAATCCTCGACCTATCATTTTACACTCAAAGTGAACAGAAGCGATATCAAGGGCCAGTGGTCATTTACCGTAAGGGACAATACCAACTTGATTCACGACTCACTAATCTGTTCAATGATACGGCTGCCTTAAACGTCGCCAATGATATTATTCAAACTGGTCTGTATCAGTCAAAGCAATATCCCGCGGGCTATCAAGGTCAACTAGATATAGGTATGAAGTATAGTCGAAAGGATGCTTGTCGGCTGCTCAATTGGAACACTGATGAGAGTAGCACTGTTTATGGATATAAAACAAAACACGGCACTTGTCCAATTTTTGTAACCTATCATAAAAATGAAGATATCTCAGATTCAACGATGTACGAAGACCAATTCCGCAACCAACAAATATTTCAGTGGTATACCCGCAGCCGGAGAACGCTTGCTTCGAAAGAAGTTCAACAACTTTATCATAGCCAAGCTACGGGGCTACAAATTCACCTCTTTGTGAAGAAGGAAGATGCTGAAGGAAGTGACTTTTACTATTTAGGTCCGGTCCAAACTCACCCTGAATCATTTTGCGAAACTAAAATACCTGCAAATAATCAACTACTTGATATCGTTACGATGGACTTAATCCTCGAGACACCGGTTAAATACGACCTCTATCATTATTTAACACACACACTCCATACATAAAAAATAAGCTATCTACCTAATTACCCCAGGCAGATAGCTTATTTATTAAGGCTATTCTCGATGTTTCTTAATTATAGTATTTACGATGGGAATATCGACCGGAGCCCAATTAAAGTCAGCTAATTCCTCAACACTTACCCATCGAATTTCAGCATGCTCAAGCCTTTTTAATTCCCCACCTCGCAATGTAGCGTAATAGACTGTCATCGTTACCTGACCAAAATCATACTGATAAGACGCTGTATCGATTGCTTCATTCACTTCAATCGATAAATTTAATTCTTCTTGAATTTCTCGCATCAATGCTTCGGGTTCTGTCTCACCCGGCTCAATCTTCCCTCCAGGGAATTCCCACATTCCTGCTAAACTTTGGGTCGGACCGCGCTGGCCGATGAGGATATGACCGGTCTTTGGATCTACGATTGCGGCCCCTACAACCTTAATTTGTTTTACCATTTCAATATCACCTTTTCCTACTTCGTAACTTGGGACCAGTCTTCAATACCCCCAATAAAGATACCTCGGATATCTTCTAAGCTTAAACTCGTTAGCGGATTATCGGGGTTAACAATCACCGCGATGGTATCTTGAGCAATAATCGATGATTCTAATTTCTCATCTTCAGCTTCGCTTAATGCTCGAGAAGACATGCCAAAGTCTGCAGTCCCTTCGAGGGCTGCTTGAATGCCTGCTGATGAACCCGTAGACTGGATATTGACTTTTACGCCGGTTAATTCACTATATGCTTCGGCCAATTGCTCCAAGACAGGAGTGACAGAGGTTGACCCAACTAACTCAATCGTTCCTTTAAGAGATGAGTTTGCTTTATAATCTGGTAATCTGTTGACGATTGACTCACTATTATCCTCACTTTGCATCGATTCCTTTTCAGAAACTGCAATAAAACCAGCAGATTCTACAATCGTTTGTCCTTGCTTCGAATGAATAAATGAAAGGAAGTCAGTTTGTAAATCCGTTAATTCCTTACCCCATGTTAATAGAAATGGTCGAGCAATTGGGTAACTGCCATCATTCACTGTTTCTGGGGTAGGCATGACACCGTCTACCGCTATAATTTTAACAGAGTCATCAACTGAGCCTAACGAAATATAACTAATTGCTTGACGATCATTAGCAACGACTTGCATAGCGCCACTCGTTTGATTTTGGATATTCGCTTCAAAGGTCGTAATATCATCGCCCAGCTCATCGGTGACGCCCATAATTTGAGTAAAAGCTTGGCGCGTCCCTGAACCATCTTCGCGAGAAACAATGGTAATCAGTCCCGATTGAGCTGAAGCCGGTCGAATGGGGATAAATAATAAAATACTTAATAGTAAAGTAAAATATTTCTTCTGAATCATAATAGAGCCTCCTTGCATGTTCTACCTTTCATTATAGTCGGACTTCACCTTTGATGCCACCTTCAGCCTTGATTCAAACAAAAAAAGCCCACATAACTGTTGCGATCTCAAAAGTTAAATTTAGTCTAACTTTTGGGGCTCAACTTAAGCGAGGGGCTTCCTTTCTCTATAACCACACCTGTGATTTTTTGCTTACTTGTAGTGCATCAATAGAGTCATTAACCTTGCCCAAGAGTGGCAAGCCTACCAAAACAAAATACACCTCCTAAAATAGCTACTATCTTTATTTTCTACTTTAAGAGAATTATATTCTTTCATTTTTAATTTTTTGATTTTATCCATTGGTCTGCGTGATAAATTCCGCCTTCTTTATGTAAGCCATCCGCTAAATAAACTGACTCACCATCGTATAGATATAACTCTGCCTGGTCAATAATAAATGCCCATTTAATGAATCGATCTTCTCCCAGATCAACTGCAACTTGGCTTGGATCAACCATCGAAACCTTTGTATCCAATGGAAAAGAGCGATTAGTTTGTAAATGCATAGCTAAAATTTCTTGAAGGAAGTCATTCGCTGTCTCAAAATCAAAGGCAAAATCATTATGATCGACTAAATATTGATCAAAGGATTCTTGTAAGATTTCATAGCTATACTTTTCCACTAAGAAATGATCCTCACTCTCCTCCTCGAATCGTTCTAATTCCACTTGATAAGAAGTCTCTGAATCCAAACCAGTCAGATGATTCACATCGATATAAACACTACCTTCTGCCAAATAAAGACCGATGTTTTGGTAGATACGATACTTACGATAAGTTTCTCTTAAGTCATAAGCCATATTCGTATAGGGATATAGAGCAACCGGTTGCCCACTTTGTCCTAATAACACAACCGGCGAAAGGGTCTTACGAATCAATCCACCGAATAGTCCAACTTCTCCTTCCTTCAAACCGCCAGTCATAATAACCAAGTCGTTATAGATTGCTGGGCGTGACCGCACCTGTTCCTGGTCATCTGCATAAAAGCGTTGACCTCGGTTATCTTCATCTTGAACAAAGTAATATGCTAGGTTAAAAAGACCATCATCTTCGATGGATAAAATAATTTTTAAATCAACACCTAGCTCCTCTAAACGGAGATTCCCTTGGTAAAACCCCTGATAATCTGCTACTTCTCTAGGAGCTTGATAAGTTGAATCATCAGGATTCAGAATTTCCTCTGGGATGAAATTAGCTCGCTTAATACCATGGTTATGATGATGATCGACAAAAGAGGACTTGATAGATTGAATATGGTCAGGTAAGTCTTCTATCTCTTCTTCATTATGATCATGGTGGTGATGATGTCCATGATTGACGTGATCATCTTCACCTTCTGTCACGCCTTGAGAGGACTGAGCGACCTTTTCTGTTGAATCCTCAGTTGAAGATTCGTTCGCTTGAACCTGGATTAGACTATGAAAAGATCCCACCATTAAACTAAGAATCAGGGTGTAATTGACTATTTTTTTCTTCATGATTTCTCCTTCTAATGGGGCATAATGCCATCCACATACTCGAATTCTCGACCGGCGTGATCTAGTATCTTTTGTCCTGCTTGTTTGAAAGTGAAAAGTTCCTGACCGAATAGAAAAACTTGCCAGCCATCATCCACCTCAGTAACACTAGGGCTTGCAATGATAAAATAGTGATAGCCCGCTCTTTGAGTATAATAAATGCCAGGAATTTCCTGATTAAGTAGGTGGAGCACATCTTCTTGAGACATCTTTGGTTCAATTTGATTTAGGAGATTTTGATAAATTTCCTGTAAATCAAAAGGCAAGTTAAATTCTTCCATATAGACCTGTTTTACCGACTGGCTATAGGCGTTTAAGTCTGGATAAGGAAAAGAATGAAATTCCGTTAACTGGGCTAGATCCTCGTAACCTGCCAGATCTTCATCAATAGCTTCAAGGACCTTTACATAAACATACAATTCATTCTCTTTAAACACCAATCCTTCGATGGCATTGTCTTCTTGATTAATATAGTAACCTTCAAAGGGCAAATCCTTTAACTCCATGCCCTGAATTCTATGAGTTATACCCGCCGGCAATAGAACGAAAAGACATATCAAACTCTTGATAAAATTTTTGTACATAATTACTCCTTTAAACTAAAAAGCACAGGGTTCTAACCCACCCCATGCTTAAAGTCATCATTTTGTTGAGAAGGCTGAGTTATTCAGTAGCTTCTTCAGAAGATTCCTCTGAGCTTTCTTCTACAATTTCTTGTTCAGCGCTTTCCTCTTCAGAACTATCTTCACTTGATTCTTCAGATACTTCACTCGAGTCATCACCTGGTTGGTTAGTCTCTTCAGAAATGTTTTCTTGACTTGCATCAACCTTACCTGTGACCGTAATTTTGTCAACCTTTGTGTCGCCGCCTTCATAAAGACCCATAGCTGCGAGTAACTTGTATGCAATGTCGATATTTTCATAGTTTCCTTCAAACATAGCAGCACCAGCACCAATAGCATAAACAGGTACACGTTCTGGAGAGTGGTCAACGGTTGTAAAGGCTAGACCCGCTTTACGGGCAAGTAAACGTGTGGAAGCAATAGAGATTGGTAGGTATGAATGATACCCCTTGATAATATCTGATTGACCGGCATTACGTTCTTCAAATGGTAATTTAGATTGTTCGAAAGCATATTTTAATTCCTCTAATTCATAAGGAGTCACTAGCATTAAGTCTTTTTCTTCCACTTCACCTGCTTCTTCAGCCGCTTCGAGTTCACCAAAAGTCAACACATCTTCACTTGCTTCTAAGTCAAATACAAAACCAAAATTCGCTTCAAGAGTTGGTAGGAATTCTTCAAAAGTTAATTCTGGGTTAGCCTCTAGTAATTCAGCAAAAATGGTATCAAATTTTTTTTGAGAAACTTTTTGGTTATTTAATAAGTGGAAATAAGAGTTATAACCTGTTTCAGAGTTACCAATGGTAAAACCTCCGGTTGGGTGGTCAGCAGTTACAACAATCAAAGTTTCTTCTGGGTGTTCATAGTAGAAATCAACCGCTTCTTGGATAGCATTTTGGAAATCGATCACTTCTTTGACGGTTGTTGCTGCATCGTTGGCATGTTCTGCCCAGTCAATATTACCAGATTCAGTCATCATGAAGAATCCATTTTCATTAGTAGATAATACTTCTATACCTTTTGCTACCATATCTGCTAAGGTTTGTTCACCTTCTTCTTGGTCAATGGCGTATTTCATAGAGGAGCCATCCGCATCTGACATTACTTCAGAAGGAGCATATACTTTACCTGTTTCAGCAGTAATGGCTTCGAACTCTTCTTTGGTTTCTGCTACAGTGTATCCATTTTCTTCCATTACTTCATAGAGGTCTTTTTGGTCTTTATTATCGCCAGTACGACGACCTAAAGACCCACCTGCAAAGTAATCAAAGTTAGATAAAGCCATTTGTTCACCAATTTCGTAGTAATTACGACGGTGTTCTACATTAGCATAGAAGGCTGCTGGAGTCGCATGGTTTAAAGTAACGGTAGATAAAATCCCTACTGACTTACCATCGTTTTTTGCTTTTTCAGCCACAGATTCCGTCTGTTCAGTATAACCTGGTGTTAAACCAATCACATTTGAATCAATCTTAACACCATTTCCAAAAGCTGTTGCAGTTGCTGCCGAATCTGGCACATAGTGGTCAGCATCAGTTGGATTTTGCAAACCAATTACTGGGAATTGAGAGAAGTTTAAAGGTTGAGCTTGGGCTTGCCCTTTACCTTCATTTCCATTATCAGGTCCTAAGAAATATTCAGCCGCAGATACTGGAATATTTCCCATACCATCCCCAATAAATAAGAAGACATATTTGGCTTGGCTTTCACTAATTAAGCTTAAGTCTTCCGTGAGTGCTCTCCCTTCTTCTAATGCCACAACTGGTAATTCTGAAAATTGCCCTTCTTCTTGCTTGGCTAAGACCGCAACAGGGCTTAATGTTGATAAAACTAAAGCTGTTGACAAGGTCTTCAAGATTGTTTTTTTCATGTTCTCTATGCTCCTCTTTTTTTAATTTTTTGAAATACATATGATTTCATACTCATATTAACAACTCGAAGTAGTTTTTAGGTAAAACTACTGTAAAGTTACTGTAAATATTTTCTGTCATACATTTTCAAAAAAAGCAATACAACCCCAGCTGACTTAATCTCAAGACTTTTTGTCGGAATATTATTGGGCTTCATCTCATAATAAAACCCCCAGAAGTTAGATTTTTGGTCTAACTTTTGGGGGAAAGCTCACTTCATCGTGGGCTCACATAACTTTAGTCAAGTTCTACAATTTCGCCAGATTCCATATAGACAATGCGCTCGCAAATATTTGTCACATAGTCTCCCATACGCTCGAGCGCTTTGGCGATAATCACATAATCCCGTGCGATTTCGATACGGTCTTCATCTGTATGTGTCAGCATGAGATGATTTGTTTGATCATAAACTTCTTTCAGCAGTCTATCCACTTCATTATCGCGCAGTGCTACTTCTCGCGCTTTAGTGGCATCTTCTTGAATAAATGCTTCAATCGCATCAGATAACATCACTTTCACGATATCGGCCATTTGATTAATAATCTCATCAATTGCTGCTTCACGCACCATTGGGATATTTTGACGACGAATCACTGTCCCTGCAATATTACTTGCATGGTCAGCTAATCGCTCAATATCCGAACTGGCCAATAATACCGCAAAGACTTTACGTAAATCTGACGCAACAGGTTGTTGCAGTGCAATAATTCGGTAAGCCTCTTGTTCAATTTGAATGGCTAAAGTATTAATCTTTAAATCTCCATTAACGACTTCTTCAGCCAAAACTTGATCGTGTTGATTTAATGATTGAATGGCTTTGTAGATTGCTTCATTCGCCGCATTCGCAATATACGTTAAATGATCACGGTATTGTTCTAATTCATTTTGGAAAGACTTTCTCATGTCACTTCACTCCTTTATTAACCAAATCGACCCGAAATGTAATCGTCTGTTCGTTGATCTGTTGGATTGGTAAAGATAATCTCTGTATCATCAAATTCTATCATTTCTCCCGTTAAAAAGAAAGCGGTTTTATCGGAAATACGGGCAGCTTGTTGCATATTGTGTGTGACGATGACTACCGTGTAAGTTTTCTTTAATTCTTCAATTAACTCTTCAATCTTACCGGTCGAGATTGGGTCTAGAGCCGATGTTGGTTCGTCCATCAATAGAACTTCGGGCTGATTGGCAATTGCACGGGCTATACAAATTCTTTGTTGTTGCCCCCCTGATATCGCCGTAGCAGGCTTATCCAATTTGTCTTTAACTTCATCCCAAATAGCGGCAGACTTCAAACTTTCCTCGACGATTCGGTCTAATTCGGTTGAGTCTTTAATACCATGCGTTCTTGGCCCGTAGGCAATATTGTCGTATATACTTTTAGGGAAAGGGTTCGGATGCTGGAACACCATTCCAACTTGTTTGCGTAATTGGTTCACATCGTAACCTTTTTGGAAAATATCTTGACCATCAAGCAAGACATCCCCTTCCACGCGCGTGCCTGGAATTAGATCTTGCATTCGATTTAAAATTTTTAAAAAGGTCGATTTCCCGCAACCAGAAGGGCCAATTAATGCCGTTACTAATTTCTCCTCAATATCCATATTAATTTTGTGAAGAGCTTGGAAATCCCCATAGAAGAAATCTAAATCTTTAATTTCAAATTTATTTACTGGCATTTTATTTTCCTCCTTGGCTTAAACGACGACTGAGTCGGGTTGAAATGTAATTGATGACTAACACTAAAATAATTAACACGGTCGCAGTCGCAAAAGCTTCCTGTACATGTCGACCTTCACTAGATAAAACATACATATGCACGGCCAAGGTTCTACCTGAATCCGTTAACTTCGAAAGCATCCCTGACGACGAACCTAACGTGTATAGGAAAGCTGCAGATTCCCCAACAATACGTCCGATCGATAATATAATACCCGATAAAATTCCGGGCATCGCAACCGGAAGTACAACGGTAAAGATTGTACGAAGTTGGCCCGCACCTAATCCAAAACTAGCTTGCCTTAACGAATTATCAACTGCGCGTAATGCTTCTTCTGTTGATGAAATAATAATTGGCAAGATCATAATCGTAATGGTAATAATTCCAGCCCAATGTGAATAACCCCATTCCAGACGCGTCACAAAGAGCAACATCCCAAAAAGACCGTAAACAATCGAAGGGACCGCCGCTAACGTGTCGGTTGCTAAACGAATAATGGGTAGTATTTTATTATTTTGATTGGCATATTCTACTAAGTAAAAGCCTGTGAAAACACCAATAGGTCCAGCTATTAAAAGTGAAATCACAATAATAATCAATGTTGAAATAATCGCTGGCATCATCGAAACATTACTCGTTGTGTAATTCCAAGCGAAGATTTCCGGCGATAGCGCTGGAACCCCTTGCCATAAAATATAAGCAATAATGAATAGTAAAATTCCTAATGTAAATAAAGCCGCTCCCCAGATAAGTACGCGGGTTAAAGTCAATTTATCTTTCATTATTTTTTCACTCCTCTATTCTTAACTACCATAAAGATCGCATTTAAGATAATAATAAAGATAAATAGAACGACCGCTGTAGCAATCAAAGACTCACGGTGTCGGCCCGATGCGTACCCCATCTCTAACACAATATTCGTCGTTAAAGTTCGGACCCCTTGGTTCAATGAAGATGGAATTCTCGGTTGGTTCCCTGTTACTAAGATTACCGCCATCGTCTCCCCAATCGCTCGCCCAATTCCTAAAATAATCGATGAAAAAATCCCAGAACGAGCTGCCGGAACAACGACAGCCATCACTGAGCGATCATGATTTGCTCCTAATCCGATACTCGCTTGGTAATAAGATTTTGGCACTGATCTAATTGATGACTCAGATAGACCTATAATTGTCGGTAAAATCATAATCCCTAACAATACGGAAGCTGTAACCATATTCATCCCGGATCCTCCCATCACTTTTTGGAAGAAAGGTACCAACATCCGCAGGGCAAAGTAGCCATAAACAATCGAAGGAATTGAAGCCATTAAGTTGACAGCAGGTTTAACCAATCGATATAAATTTTTCGGACAATAGTAAGCCAGAAAGACCGCTGTTAAAACACCAATTGGAACTCCCACAATAACAGCCCCAATTGTGACAATAAAGGACCCAATAATCATCGGTCCAATTCCAAAGGATGGATTGGATGCAGTTGGCCGCCAAACAGTATTAAAAATAAAGTTACCAATGCCTTCTTCCATAATAAAAGGAAGGCCACCTTCAAAAACGAAATAAAAAATAAAGATAATCGATACAATGGACATGCAGGCACATATTAAAAATATATACCGCATCAATACTTCATTAAAATTCTTTTGCATACGAGCACACCTTGCTTTCTATCCGATGGATCTGTACTACATTCCTATTGTACGTGGCAATTGTAAATTTTATGTAAATATCTGGTAAAGTTTGCCTCGAATATATTACGAATCGGTCTGACTCTTAGATGTGAGTGGATCTATCGTTGATGGGTAATCGAACAAAAAAGGTTGCCCCTTTCCCCAACTGACTGTCGACCCAAATTTCGCCGGACAAGCTCGTCACCATATGACGCACAATTGATAACCCTAAGCCGGTTCCTCCTGAATGACGGCTGCGAGCTTTATCTACTCGGTAGAATCGTTCAAAGATACGTTCTTGCTCCTCGGGGGCAATTCCATAACCCGTATCTTTTATACTGATTACAACCGTCTCAGCTTCCCGTCGACAGTTGACTGCTACTTGACCATTTTCTTCAGAGTACTTGATGGCATTATCAATTAAGTTGATCAAGATTTGTTCTACCCATGGTCGGTGACTTGTTATAGTAATTGATGAATCAACTTTTGAAGCTATTTGAATCGCTTTGGCCTCAGCGATTGGCTGGAAATTCCCCACAATCATCGAAATAGACTCTGCTAAATCAAAAGTTTCTTGTGCTAACTCTTCGCCGCGTTCGGCTTGCGCTAAGCTTAAAATATCATTGGCAATTAACTCTAAACGATTCGCTTCTCGATCAATAATTTCTACAAATTGATAAGCCGCTGCTTCATCTTGCAACGCACCACTTAACAACGTCTCAGTAAATCCTTTTATCGCCGTAATCGGTGTCCGTAATTCATGCGAAGCATTGGTTACAAATTCAGATTGGACAGTTTCTAGCTGACGGACAGCTGTAATATCGTATAAAAGGACTAACATCATCGGGCGATCTCCCTTTTTCAAGCGGTCCGGCAAAATCGTTACATCAATCTGTTTAAAAGTTGGAACGTACAATTCAATTTCCCGATGCAATGTCACTTCATGTTGCTTAGTTTGTTGGATCATTTCAACTAAAGTACGACTCTTAATTAAAACTTGATAATGTTGATGCAATAAAGGCGTATCAATCGCTAATAATCGCGCTGCAAAGGGGTTCATCAACACAACTTTCCCCGATGGATCCAATTGGATGACTCCGAGATTGAGATGATTAATTAAAAGTTGGAGCTGATTTAACTTCGAGTGTAGTTCAGATACTTCTTCATGCTTCCTATGAACTAGCTGATGGATAGACTGATCCAATCGGTCCATTGCAGGATAGCCAACCGGTTGATACTGATAATCTCCATCTTCTTCCATCGTATTTTGAAGACGGACAACTAAACTTTGTATCCACTGAACGATTAGATAACGATAAACCATAAAGAGTAACACCAAGCCTAACCCTATAAGCCCTATCATTCCATAGCGCAACCAATATTCTTTTTGAAACTGGTTTTTTAATACATAGTTCGGATAAAATTGATAATAATACCCTTGCGCTTGTGGTAAATTGAACGGAACACGTATTAAAACGCCGTCCCGATCTCGCTTAATCGCTTCATCCTGATCCTGATACCGTTCAGATGGGATTTCACCATAAGTTGTTCCATTTAGTAATTGCACACCGCGCTGAATTCGCTTATATACCGGAAGTTCTTTTGCAAGGTCACTTTCCAAAGCTTGCTCCATTGGAAGGTTTAATTGTTCGATACGTTCACCTTCATTTTTAGTTTGTTCGAAGAAATAGTGATTCATCCAACGATACGATTGATCATTAAAGCCTAAAGCAATTAGGATAATAAGCAGTAGCAACATACCATAAACTAAACGAATTTTTCTACGTACTGGGAATGTTACGGACTGGCTCATACGCTAGGCACCTCAAATTTATAGCCAAATCCCCTAACCGTCTTAATATATTCCGGCTTTTTTGAGTTGCGTTCGATTTTTTCACGTAAATGACTTATATGAACATCGACAATACGAGATTCCCCGGCATAATCAAACTGCCAAATATTACTTAATAATTGCTCGCGACTTAATATTCTACCTTGACGCTTCGCTAAATAAACAAGTAATTCAAACTCTTTAGGGGTTAATTCAACCCAATCTGAACGAACTTGAACTTCATAGCGATCTTCGTAAATCGTAATATCTCCAGCTTGAATAATATTATCTTCTGAATTCTCTGTGTCATTATTAGAATCATTCATCGCTGTTTCCTTGTGTTTCCGGGTTGTATCGGAGCGACGGAGAATGGCTTTAATTCGCGCAATTAATTCTCGTGGACTGAATGGTTTGGTCACATAATCGTCCGCTCCTAATTCAAGCCCGATGACTTTATCATACTCTTCACTTTTAGCCGTCAATAAAATAATCGGTGTTTCAACACCTTCTTTACGAACGGTTCGACACAATTCAACCCCATCCATACCTGGTAACATAACATCCAACACAATCAAGTCAAATGTTTCTTTATGAATCTTTTGATAAGCTTCTCGTCCGTCAGAAGCCAGAGTTACTTGAAATCCGGCTTGTTTTAAATTGTATTCAATCAGTGTTAAGATTGCTGACTCATCGTCTACTACAAGTATCTGTTTCATCGTGCTCTCCTTTATTTCATATTACATTTAATATAGCAAATGACGCCTTAAACAACAATTTACATCCCTATTTTATCTCTTACAGTGAAAAAAGTAGACCCCAAAAGGTCTACTTTCTCTCTTATTCAATCAGTCGGCCTACCGAGCGTCTTGCCCCTAATATACCGAGCAAGATACCAGAGATTAGAAGCACGATAATAATATAGCTCATTAAAGGCCACATTGGCGTTAATTGTAACAATCTTAAGTCATTATATTCAATCGCCACATTATGGAGTGCTTGGTAAGCTAAGTATACACACCCCGATGCGACTGCTCCCCCAAATAATCCGATAAAGGCTCCTTCATAGATGAAAGGTGCTCGAACATACCGGCGATGTGCGCCGACCAATTGCATAATTTCAATTTCAGTTTGACGTGCTTCAATAGTAATTCGAATTGTATTCGAGATAACCACTAAGGCAATGACAACAAGGACCGCCGAAGCAAAGGCCATCCCGATGCGAATATAATTTAAGACTTGCAAGAGATTTTCAGTGTCAATTTCACCATAATTCACCTCTTTAGCATACGGAAGTTGCTTAATTTCATCGGCAATCGGCTCGATTTGCGAATTATCACGGACACTTACTAAGAAAACATTATAGAGCGGATTATTATCGCCGAATACTAACTTGAATTCTTCAATCGACTCAACCAATTCATCCAGCTCATCTTCTTTTGAACGGTAAGTCACTTGTTCTACATCTGGGATTTGCTTGATAGCTTCTCCTAATTCATCAATCTGTTCCTCCGTAGCAGTCAGATCGATATGTACTCGGATATTAACGCCTGCTTCAATATCGTTCGTAATATTATCGACGTTGCTCATAATAAACATCAAACTTCCCAACGTAAACAGCGTTAGAATCATCACAATTAATGAGGCCACTGTCATCCAGCCGTTACGAAATAGATTGCGAAAACCGTCACGAATATGGCGGGTAAAATTACGTAAGAAAATCATCATTTCACCCCTCCTTGCGTATCCTTAACAATCCGACCATGCTCGAGTGATACAACTCGATGTGGGAACTGTTCCACTAAGTTCAAGTTATGTGTCGCCATCAAGACGGTCGTTCCAGTCTGATTAATGCGTTCCAAGAGACGGACAATTTCTTGACTGTGCGCCACATCTAAGTTCCCGGTCGGTTCATCAGCTAAGAGTATTCTAGGTTGATTCACAATTGCTCGGGCAATCGCAACGCGTTGTAATTCACCGCCCGATAATTGATCGGGATATTGATCGCGTAAAACCGCAATATCTACCCATTGCATCACTTCTTCGACTCGTTTTTGAATGGCTTTGCGACTTGCCCCGGTGGCTTCCATAGCATAAGCAATATTCTCGAAGACCGTCAAGCGCGGTAAAATCTTATAATCTTGGAAGACGATTCCTAAGCTACGGCGCAATTCAGCCACTCGTCGACGGCGCAAACGGTGTAACTTAAAGGTTCCAACGGTTACTTTCCCAGTCTGTGGTAGTTCTTTAAAGTATAATAATTTCATCAAAGTCGATTTGCCAGAACCACTTTTTCCCGTTAAATAGACAAATTCTCCTTGTTCGATTCTTAAATTAATATGATCTAGCGCTACAACACCATTATCGTAGCGTTTGGTTACATTTTCGATGAGAATCATAATTCAACTTCCTTTCTCGCTGAAGTCTCTAGTATAACGAGGTTGTATCACAAATTGATTTCATTTCGATACCAATTATTCAACAGACCATTTCAAATAAGCTTCGACAAAATCATCGATTTCTCCATCCATGACTTTATCAGCATTTCCTATCTCATAGGAAGTCCGATGGTCTTTCACCATCGAATAAGGGTGGAAGACATAGGAGCGGATTTGCGATCCCCAGGCATTGTCCTTTTGCTCCCCTTTAATTTCTGCAAGTTGTTCCGCTTGTTCATCCAACTGACGTTGGTAAAGTTTTGCTTTTAAGAGGCTCAATGCTTGTTCACGGTTTTGAATTTGCGACCGTTCAGACTGACTTTGGGTAACAATCCCTGTTGGTAAGTGCGTAATCCGGACGGCTGAATCCGTCTTATTAATATGTTGTCCACCCGCTCCACTCGCCCGGTAGGTGTCAATCCGCAAATCGTCTGGCATAATCTCAAGTTCTATCGAGTGTTCAATAATCGGTGTCACTTCGACCGACGCAAAGGACGTATGACGGCGACTATTGGAGTCAAACGGCGAAATCCGTATCAAGCGATGGACGCCTTTTTCAGATTTCAATAAACCAAACGCATTGTAACCTTTAACTTCTAGTGTCACACTTTTCAAGCCAGCTTCATCGCCACCTTGATAATCAATGACGTTCACCGTTAAATCATGCGAATGGCAATACCGAGTGTACATACGAAGCAACATCTCTCCCCAGTCTTGGGATTCTGTTCCCCCGGCTCCCGGATGGATCTCAAGGATTGCATCATTACTATCATATTCTCCTGATAACAAGCGCGCTGTCTCAAAACGCTCAACTTGTTGAGAGAGTGTATGAATCATTGTTTCAACTTCTTGATATAACTCTTGATCTTGCGTCTCACGATATAGCTCCAACCCGCATTCCACTTCGGAATACTGATCGATCAAACCTTCAATTTGTGAAAGACGTTCTTTTTCATGATTAAGTTGTTGTGTCACCTGTTGAGCATGCTCATTGTCATCCCAGAAAGTCGGCTCCAACATCTCTGCTTCATAGTGGTCGATCGCTTCTCTAATTGCAACTAAGTCAAAGGGACCTCCTAAAGTCCACTAGACGTTCGCCTAAATCTGAAAAAAGATTTTCAATCTCATAGAGTTCCATCCTATTCTCCTCCATTCGCTTTTTCAGTCATTACCTCGCTACATTGGTGATTAAAAATCGATGCTGAATTCAGAGGCCAAGCAAGTTGAGTGGTAATCTCACTTCCTAAGCTTGGCGCCGTTAAGATTTTGCAAACCCTAATGAGCTACCTCTACAGCATCGATTGATTTATGAATTTATCATTTTATCTTTTAATATTTTGAGTTACCGATTAATTCGTATTAACCGGACGATTAATTTGCTCACGCTCAACGTTTTGACGAACTTGAGCTTTCATAATAAATCTCGTTACATCATACTCAATAGCAGATACCATATCTTCGAAGCGTTCGTACCCTTCCATTTGATATTCAGTTAATGGGTTAGTTTGCGCATAAGCACGTAATCCGACACCTTGACGTAAGTGATCCATCATATCGATATGATCCGTCCATTTGGCATCAACAACTCGTAAGACAACGACTTTTTCAAATTCAGCCAGTTGTTCCGGTGTATTGAGTTGTTCCATCTTAGATTGGTATACCGCATCTGCACGTCCCATTAAATAATTTATTAATTGTTGACGGTCTTTGTTTTGCAGATCTGCTAGCGAGATTGAATCTGGGCTCACAATCGCATTTTGGGCAAATTCTAATAGGGATTCAAGTTGCCAATCTTTACGTTCACCTTCTGTTGCATAAGCAACTTGACGTTCGATTGTTCGGCGAATCATCGCTTTAATATATGGCGTTAATGGTTCATCGCCTTGAATAATTTGTTGACGTTGTCCGTAAATAACTTCACGTTGCTCCCGCATCACTTCGTCATATTCTAGAACGTTTTTACGTGTGTCATAGTTATTTCCTTCAACTCGTTTTTGAGCAGATTCTACTTGACGACTGAGCATACCACTTTGAATCGCTAAGTCTTCATCCTCATGTTCACCGTCATTGAGACGTTCCCATAAGCCTTGAATTCTTTCTGATCCAAAACGTCGCATTAAGTCATCTTCAAGAGATAAGTAGAATTGTGACTCACCTGGGTCCCCTTGACGTCCTGAACGTCCACGTAACTGGTCATCAATCCGACGACTTTCGTGACGCTCAGTCCCAATAACACAAAGACCTCCGAGTTCTTTCACACCGCTACCTAATTTAATGTCCGTTCCACGTCCAGCCATGTTCGTCGCGATGGTTACGGCACCACGTTGCCCTGCTTGTAATATAATTTCCGCTTCTTTGAAGTGGTTTTTCGCGTTTAACACTTCGTGTGGTACACCCGCTTGATCAAGTAAGTGAGATAAATGTTCGGACGTTTCAACTGCTACGGTCCCGACTAAGATTGGTTGGCCCTTTTCGTGGCGTTCTTTAATATCTTTTACAACCGCTGAGAACTTCGATCTCAAGTTCGGATATAGTAAATCTGAATAGTCTTTACGGGCAATTGGACGGTTTGTCGGAATTTGAACGACATTCATATTATATATTTCACGGAATTCTTCTTCTTCCGTCTTTGCAGTCCCGGTCATTCCAGCTAGTTTATCGTACATACGGAAGTAGTTTTGGAAGGTAATTGTCGCCATAGTCTTCGATTCATCTTGAATCTCAACCGCTTCTTTAGCCTCAATTGCTTGGTGTAATCCATCAGAATAGCGACGTCCGTCCATAATCCGTCCGGTAAATGGATCGACGATTTTTACTTCGCCTTCATCGACGACATAATCAATATCTAATAACATAATGTAGTTGGCACGGAGTGCTTGGTCGATATGGTGTACAAGTGCAGTATTATCCACATCGTATAAGTTTTCTAATCGGAACACACGCTCTGCCTTATCCACGCCCGTATCCGTTAAGGCAATAGATTTTGACGTAATATCAATCGTATAGTCCTCGTCTTCTTTTAGACCTTTCACAAAATAGTCTGCACGCGTATAAAGTGCCGTTGATTTTCCGGATTGACCCGAAATAATTAATGGTGTACGAGCTTCGTCAATTAAGATGGAGTCTACCTCGTCAACAATCGCATAGTGCAATGGGCGTTGAACCATTTGGTTCTCATAAACAACCATGTTGTCACGTAAGTAGTCGAATCCTAACTCATTATTTGTACTATACGTAATATCGCATAAGTATGCTTCGCGTTTTTCATTCGCATTCATGGAGTTTAAGTTAAGTCCTACGGTTAAACCTAAGAAACGGTAAACTTCCCCCATCTCTGCCGAGTCACGTGTTGCTAAGTACTCGTTTACGGTAACAACGTGAACTCCTTTGCCATCAAGCGCGTTTAAGTAAACAGGCATGGTTTCGGTTAAGGTTTTTCCTTCCCCGGTCTTCATCTCAGCAATATTTCCTTCGTGTAAAATAATCCCACCTTGAATTTGTACCTTGTAAGGGAATAATCCTAGCACACGACGCGCAGCTTCACGAGTTACTGCAAAAGCTTCAACTAAAATATCGTCGAGTGTTTCACCTTTAGCTAAACGCTCTCTAAATTCGGCTGTCATACCGCGTAATTCTTCATCGCTCATTTGTGCGAAACGCGGTTCTAGAGCGATAACTTGGTCCGCCATTTTACTTGTACGGCGAAGTTCTCCTTTATCATTTTCAATTAAATTTTTAAGAAAATTTGCCATTTAATAATCTCCTTTGTGCAAGTAGTCCTTCATATATATTATAACCTATCATTTTGGCATAGATACACCATTTTATTGTAACACGAGCGCCGTCAAAAATAAATCATTAATCATTGAATCCCTTTGAATATTGTGAAAAATGCCTCATTGTTTCTGGAATCGCCTCAATGATTCGACTTGGTAGGCAAATATATTGATTCTTTGCCAACTGATCAGCAATATAACTATGAAGATACACTGCATTGAGAATGCTCCATGGTTCCGATGAATTTTGGGCTAACATTCCGGCAACCATCCCTGCTAAAGTATCGCCCATTCCACCAACGGATTGTCCTGGATTTCCAGTTGTATTTTGCCATACTTGTTCACCTAGGTAGACTTGGGTCGGCGCACCTTTTAAGACGACGGTAGCATTTAGAGATTGAACCGCTCTTTGATGCACTTGAATGGCTTCTTGTTCAGGTCCGATCCCACTGATCCGTTGCCACTCGATGCGATGAGGCGTCAAGATGATTTGTTTAGCTTGACAGGCCAATCGTAAAGGTAAATGATCAGCTAATAAATTCAAACCATCCGCATCAATAATTAAGCATTGTGACCGTGTAACAGTCTGTAGCACTGTTTCAAACAACTGTTTCGCAAAATCACTTTGTCCCATGCCCGGCCCGATTAAGATTACTTGGTAGCGACTCAAATCACCTGAGCAGATTTCCTGCCAATCAAGCCACATCACTTCGGGATAGCGCGCGTGAAGTGCTGTTCGGTTGACTGCGTCTGTCGCACAAGTCACTGTTCCAGCTCCACTATAAAGCGCTGCGCCTGACGCTAATATAATCGCACCGCCCATTGATTCATTGCCGCCAATGCATAAGACGTTACCATACATGCCTTTGTGACTTTTCTGGTTTCGCTTGGGAAAATATTGGCGAACAAACTGTTCTGTGATAGATTGCATCTCATATTCCTTTCTAAAGATTGTTTCTATAGTCATAGTAAAGTATGATGGAAATAATGGATCATTCGATATTATTTGTGATTGGAGAAAGCATCAATGAAAATATTAATAACCGCATTTGAACCTTTTAATCAAGAGAAAGTGAACCCCGCCTTAGAAGCCATTCGCCAACTCGAGCCAACATTGGTAAAAGCAGACTTAATCAAACTGGAAGTCCCTACTGCTTTCAACCAAGCCATTGGACGGGTTGAAGCTGTGATTCAAGCTGAACAACCGGATATTGTGGTTGCTATAGGTCAAGCAGGTGGACGATATGGAATCACCCCTGAACGAGTAGCGATTAACCTGGACGATGCACTAATTAAAGATAACCTCGGGCAACAACCCATCGATCAACCCATTCGAAAGGACGGTCCAGCAGCTTATTTCTCAACGTTACCGATTAAAGCTATTGTACACCAACTTCGTGCCGCAGGCATCCCTGCTTCGGTCTCAAATTCTGCCGGAACCTTTGTCTGTAACCATTTGATGTATGGTATCTTAGATATTCTTGCACAATCGTACCCCGAAGCTCGTGGCGGATTTATTCATGTTCCGTATATTCCCGAACAAGTCGTCCAAAAATCGAATCAACCTTCAATGGCACTCGATGATATTACTCACGGTTTAGTCATTGCCTTAAATACCATCGTCCATTATCAGACCGATCTGAATCTTGTCGGTGGCACAATCGCTTAAACGTTTAAGCCGAGATACATAGCTATTGATTTAAACAAATGTTTCTATAACAAATTAAGGAGGTTCTTATATGGAAGTAGGAATTGTTGGTGGGGGTATTGTCGGAGCGACAGCCGCTTATTACCTTGCTCGCAATGGGGTTAAAGTACACTTATTTGATGATGATACCGGACAAGCAACGAAAGCTGCAGCTGGCATTATTTGTCCGTGGTTTTCATTACGACGAAATCAGGCTTGGTATCAGCTCGTTCGCAGAGGGGCTGAGTTTTATCATCAATTGACCCATGATTTGATTGAAGATGGTTATCCTGCGGATGAAATCTATCAAGTGGACGGCGCCCTCTTAATTCGAAAAACTGAACGACGCATTCAACAAGATGTCGATCAATACCGTGAAAAAATTACTGATTCACCAAGTATTGGTGAAATTAAGTCCTTAACTTCCGAAGAAATTTCTCCATACTTCCCATTGGTTAATTCAGAATTTCCAGCAACTTGGGTCAGTGGCGGTGGACGGGTTCACGGCGAAAGGTTGATTGCAATATTACGTCAAGCCATTGAACATTATGGCGGGACTCTACACAATCAACGCGTTCGCTTAAAGTCAACGGATGGCCAAATTCAAGTAGACACCGGTGATACTTTATTTCAATTTGATCAACTCTTATTAAGCGTCGGAGCATGGCTACCCGAACTTTTAGAACCTTTAGGATACCAAGTTGATATTCATCCTCAAAAAGGCCAACTCCTCGTGTACCAATCGGGCGCTTGGTGTAATCAACATTGGCCGGTGGTGATGCCTTTTGGCCAAGGCGATATTATTCCATTCAACAACGGAGAATTAATTATCGGGGCGACTCACGAGAACGAAGCGGGCTTTGATTTAGAACCGGATTACGAACCACTGCAAGATTTACTTGATGAAGCGAATCAGTGGATTAAGGGACACGCACTCCATCTTGATGAAGCTCGTGAAATTCGTATTGGAACACGTGGACAAACTTCAGATTACTCTGTACTACTCGGCCAAGTTCCACAACTTGCGAACGTTTGGGCTGTGAGCGGTCTTGGCTCTTCTGGCTTAACGAGCGGTCCTTATATCGGCTATCAATGGAGCCAACGAGTATTACACCATCAATGGGAGATTAATGAAACAGACTATCCTATTGAAAAATATATTCAACCTCAGTAGAAATATGAGTTTACACTTACCATAACAATTGATATTTCATCTAGCCTCTGTCATAATTAAGTTAAAGTTCTATAGATTGAAAGGAAGATTATACATATGTGGAAAGAGTTTAAGAAATTCATTGCGAATGATAATATCATCACAATGGCTACAGGTATTATTATGGGGGCTTCATTCACAGCGATTGTTAATTCGTTAGTTGATGATATTTTTATGCCACTCATTGTCTCTTTAACCGGAGCCGCAGATGTTAGCCAATTAGCATTTACAATCGGCAACACTTCGATCGGAATTGGTAACTTTATTCAAGCTGTAATTAACTTTATTCTAATTGCTTTCTTCTTATACTTAACATTAAAAGCTTTAGAACGTGTCCAAGGCAAGAAAATTGTTACTCCAGACGAAACTCCGGCTGGACCTTCAGAGGCCGAATTATTGCAAGATATTTTAGTAGAATTACGCAAAAAATAATTTACATTAAAAAAGACTGAGTGATCGTTTCTCGCATTATGCGTTAAATGATCACTCAGTCTTTTAATTTGAAAATAATTGATAAATAATCATCAAGGTCATCAGCAATAAGTTCAACTCACTATGTAGCGATAAAAATCCGACAAATTCTCTAACCATCGCATACACTGGCCAGCGCCCCATCTCCATCGCGCCGACCCATTCAGCATCCAATTGTTCACGACATGCTAAGTAGGATGCGCGCATCAAATGATACCAACTTGTCACACCGACAACTTGTTTATTTGGTATGTCTATCAAGGACTGGGTATTCACAATATTATCGTAAGTATGTTGGGCCTGACTCTCAATCGTAATTTGTTCCTCAGGAACGTCTCGTTGTATCAAGTACTGTGCCATCCGCTCTCCTTCGCTGACTGACTGTCCTTGATGACAACCTCCCGTCACAATAATCTGAGCTTCAGGATAGTGTTGATACAAATCGAGCGCCAGGTCCAGTCGATTGATCAAGATCGAAGATAAGGTTGTATCGGGATTTAATTTGCTACCTAGTACCATCAATACATCTGCTGAGTTCGGCCATCTTCGCCAGTATAATAACAAATTGAAAAGCAGATACATTATAAAGGTACAGAGATAATAATACCCAATCCAAAAGTAAATTTGGATAAATCGCATCACGAGACTTGGCTGATTCCCTACTAATAAACCTAACGATAAAATAACTGACACGATAATCGAGCTTGCAAAAAAGAGGGATAAATACGTCCGTGTTTTCGATTTGATTAAATAACTATGACGGCGTGAAATCATCACCCAGTTCAATGCAATAATAAATAGGGGTAAACAGAGTGACGTCACCGCATAAAGGACCGTCATAATTCGATTATAGACGGGCACCTCGTGTCGACTGAACCACAACGTCGCTTCGAGCCAAAAACAAATCAAAGCAAACATCAAATACCCTTTGCTAAAGAGCCAACTCGACTTTCGCAAAGCGCCGTACAATGCAATCGCTAATAATAATATTCCAACATATAAAAACATATTGCGCTCACCTTAGGTTATTTCGTGATAAGCTGCATAAACTTCTTGCTTACGAACATCTCTACGTTTAGCAACTTCTTTAATACTTTGCTTAGCGGTCAACCCTTCTTCTTCCATTAAATGATGGACATAATCTTTCAAACTCAGCTCTTCCATGGCATCAACTGTTGGCTGAACAGCCGTACTACCATCAATCAATAGTACAATTTCACCTTTAATTGGTGTTGCCTCAAGATAAGCCAATATTTCTCCTGCTGCACCGCGCAAATACGTCTCGTAACGTTTGGTCAATTCTCGGGCTATCACAATCGCTACCGAATCTCCCAAGGTCTGAACGATAGATCGAACGACCGATTTAATCCGGTAAGGTGATTCATAAAGTAGTGCTGTCTCTTGACGTTGAGCAATTTGCTGCCAGAGAATTTCTCGTTCGCTCGCTTTGCGTGGGACAAAACCGTAGTAGGTGAAATGTTCGTGCATCATCCCCGATGCAACTAATGCCGTTAAAGCCGCGGTCGCGCCTGGCAACGCAATTACCGCATAATCTCGATCGATAGCTGCTTGAACAAGTTCGTGCCCCGGATCATTAATAAGCGGCATCCCGGCATCACTAATTAAAGCAATCGAGCGTCCTTGCGCTAACTGTTCAAGCCAACGCTCGATCTCACCTTGATGAGAATGGGCATGGTGACTGTGCATTGGCGTCTGAATTTCAAAGTGATTGAGCAGATGGATGGAGTGTCGCGTATCCTCCGCTAAGATAAAATCGACTTCCTTTAGCACCTGAATGGCTCGATAAGTCATATCATCGAGATTCCCAATCGGAGTGGGCACTAAATAGAGCTTACCGCCGGAGCTTTGATAACTCGATTGAATCTTCACTTAAATCTCCTCCTCACTCGATCGACAATCGCGGTGCACTCGCTGCACCTGATATTGGATGTTACAGCCAGCTTCCTTTAAGTATGCTTCTTTTTGAGAGCGGCTCAGTTGCTTAAAGCGGGCTTCTGCTTGCATCGCTAAGGATTTACTCGACCATTGTTCACTATAAATAAGTTTCGCCGGACGACGTGATCGAACACGTGTATACTTGGCTCCGCGCCCGCTATTATGAGCTGCTAATCGACGCTCCAAATCCGTCGTAAACCCCGCATAAAGTGTTCCATCTTTACAATAAAGCACATAAAAATAATAATTAGCCATGTTGATAAATCTCCAACATCGCTTCAGTATAATCGCCATTCGTTTGGTGAACCACCATTGGCGGTTCCACACGAACCCCATTTCTTCCCCCGTGGTAAATGGCCTCCATTAAAACGCCATTCGCATTGCGATCGGGCTTCGGATGAATAAATTGAATTCGGTGTACTGAAAAATGATAACGAAGTAAAGTATCAAATAGATCATCAAGTCGTTCTGGTCGATGAACGATGTACAAGCGTCCTTTGTGCTTTAATAATCGTCCCGCTTGCTTAACCCAATCTTCAAGGGTAATCGTCACTTCATGACGCGCCATCGCCACGCTCGGATTACTGTGCAACGCCTCGGTCTTATCCACCACAAAATACGGTGGATTGCAACTGATCGCATCAAAACGGAGATGATGTTCTACTGTGAACTCTTTTAAATCGCCATAGTGGAAGGTAATTTGGTGCTCACGTTGATTAATTTTTGCATTGCGTTGCGCCATTGTGACTAATTCTGCTTGAATTTCTATCGCTTCAATCGGTGCTTGAGTACGATAGCTTACCAATAAGGGAATAATGCCATTTCCACTACAAAAATCCAACAATCGGAAATCTGAACGGCGAGGAATTGTCATAAAATGAGCCAATAAAACCGCATCAACGGATGAGCTAAAGTAATCTTGGCTTTGAATCATTTTTAACGCACCGCCGAGAAAATAATCCAGACGTTCCCCTGGATTCAACAGGATAGATTCAGTTGAATTTGACAATCACTTCACCTCAATTTACGAATGGCTTAAGATTTTAATCGTTTTAACACTTCCACACAAAAAAGACATTCTTCCCCCGGCTCTAATCTAGATCCGAAAAATTCATGACACACATGAATCCCATCTTGATAAAAGTTCTGCAAACTTTCATAGCCCTTCCCTGATTTTGGGTCTTCTAACGTGTCAGATTGGGCTGGCTGTTCATTAAATGATTGTTCAATAACAGGAATAATTTGCTGTTTGAGCTCAGCGTTATTCATCCTCAGACGATTATTTTCTTCTTCAAGTTGTTTTATTTCTAAGTTTAGTTGGGCGAATGTTCGCTGCAAAGCAACAAGTTGCTGCTCAGCTTCAAGTAATAATTCATTCGGTGTCTTTTTTTCCATCAATTCGCCTCCTTTAATCTCTTACACATTGTGATTAGCCAGTGCATCTTCTGCTCGCAATACAAGTCGCTCTAAAGTTAATTGGGCAGATACGTTCGCTTCCAGCCGTTCCATCGCCTCTAATAATAAATCATTCAAGCAAAGAACTTGATGAAGCTTCGCTCCGTTCGATTGAATTAATTGTTCCACCGCATAATAACTCGGTGCATCCGCTCCAGTCAAAGCGTTCATTACTTGATAATTAAAACCAATTAAATAGTCCAAGCTCACTCGACACCACCGTGAATCGAGCTGCTTTTTTAATCGGGTTTGAATATAGACAATTCCTTGATCGTTTCCCGTATATAAATATTGATAAAAACGGTCTAAGGCTTTGATCCATTGGTCGACCGCCGCTTCATCGTATTCAGCCATCCAGTAATCTGCCACTTGATCCGGTAAAGCGCTCCATAGACGCCCATGAAATTCACTGACACCTTGCGCTCGCCAATCTGCTACTTGTTGTGCTGATGTTGGTACAGGAATCGGGAGTTCTTGTAATCGCGATTGAATTGTCGGGAGTAAATCACTCATTTCCGGGACCATCAAGAGTAAATAGCGATGTGGATCTGGCTCTTCGAGAAGTTTTAACATGCCGTTAGCTGCATTGAGATTCAAGGTCTCCGCTTGTTCTATGACGACCAACTTAAAGTATGTTTCTAGTGGTTTTGTTGCTAACCATTCGTTAATTTGACGGACTTGATCAACTTTGATCACTGTTCCGGCGGGCTTCAGCGTATAAACATCGGCTATCTGACCATTTTTAGCACGCAAACATGCGTCACAATGATGGCACGGTTCGCCCTGAGACGTTTTATTCGTACAAACAAGCGCCTGAATTAACGAAACTACGACTTGTTGTTTTGAAGGATAATGGGAACCGGTCAAAGCATAAGCATGCGCTAATTGACCGGTCTCAACTAAATGATATAAGTATTGCGTAATTGCTTGTTCTTGCATAAAAGACTAGATACGGTGGAATTGATCAACTGGCACGACAAACACAATCCCGCCGCCTACTTCAACGCGTACTGGGAATGAGCTGGCTAGCTCTAAGTTTACATCCATATTTGATGGGTAAGTCACAACTTGATCGCGGCGTTTGCAGACATATTCAATCGTATCAAGTACTTTTTCAACTTGATCATCTTCAACCCCACAAAGGAAAGTCGTGTTTCCGCTTTTCAGGAAGCCACCGGTCGTACTTAACTTGGTCGCTGGAATCTTTGCTTCGCGAAATGCATTTCCTAAATCTAATTCATCTTGGTCTTGAACAATAGCTATGACTAATTTCATGGTGATTCCTCCTAAATAATTTGATTTTTGATCAATGCTTGGTAACATGTTTGGGCAACTTTTTCAATCGGTTGGTCGCCATCAATTAAGACAAAACGCGGATTATCGTGAGCTAGATCCAGATAAGCTTGACGGACTCGTTGGTGAAACGATAAATCTTCTTGATCCAGTCGGTCAAATTGTCGCGTCCCTCGTGCTCGATAGATTCGCTCTAAACCAACTTCAGCTGGAATATCGATTAACAATGTTAAATCTGGCAAATGGTCCCCAATTGCAAATTGATTGATCGCCCAAATTTCTTCCATCGGCAGTTGACGAGCAACGCCTTGATACGCGAGTGAACTATCCACAAAACGATCCGTAATAACCAGTTCGCCACGTTCAAGCGCTGGAAGGATTTTCTCAACCATATGCTGTCTGCGACCGGCAGCGTAGAGCATTGCTTCCGTCCGTGCATCCATCGCTGTATTATGCGGATCTAAGATTAATTCTCGGATTTGCTCCGCAATCGGACTTCCTCCCGGCTCACGTGTGAGCGTTAGAACACATTCTGGATGGGTTTGCTCAAGCATTTCAGCTAATTTTGCCAAAACACTGGTCTTTCCTGAACCATCTGGTCCTTCCATTGATATAAATTTACCTATCACTCTCTTGCTCCATTCATTGTTTATAATTCTCGTCGGCCCTCAATCGCCCGATAGAGCGTCATTTCATCGGCGTATTCAATGTCCGTACCCACCGATAAACCATGTGCCAGTCGCGTTATTTTAATACCCGCAGGTTTAATCAAACGCGATAAGTACATCGCTGTTGCTTCACCCTCAGCAGTCGCATTGGTGGCTACAATCACTTCCTTCACTTCTTCATTTTGTAATCTCTGAAGTAATGACGGAATATTTAAGTCTTCTGGCCCGATTCCTTCCATGGGCGATAATACTCCACCTAATACATGATAACGACCGTTATATTCTTGTAGTCGTTCCATCGCCATCACATCTCGCGCATCTTCTACCACTAAAATCGTCGATGGGTCGCGCTGTTCGTCTGAACAAATTAAACACGGATCAACATCTGTAATATTGCCGCAAACACTACAGTAAGTGAGTTCACGACGAACATTCACTAAATTACGAGAAAACTCTAACACATCCGCTTCTTTCATCTCTAAGATGTAAAAAGCGAGGCGGGCTGCTGATTTTGGTCCGATTCCTGGTAACTTCGTAAATGAATTAATTAACTTTGCAATAGGCGCAGGATACTGCATCGTCTCACCTACTTCCTAGAAAGGTAAGTTCAACCCTTGAGTATACTTACCAAGTCTTGATTCTGTTTCTGCTTCTACTTTTTGGATGGCTTCGTTCACTGTTGCAATGACCAAGTCTTGCAACATCTCGATATCGTCAGGGTCCACCAATTCTGGTTTCAACTCGAGAGACTCAATTTGACGATTGCCATTCATTTTAACAATCACTAAGTCATTGGTAGAACTTACTTCAAAGATTTCAGATTGAATGGCTTTCTGTTCTTTCTCCATATCTTTTTGCATTTGTTGAACTTTTTTCATCATGCCTTGCATATTAGCCATATTGGGTATTTTCGCCATCTTCATCATCCTTTTCATCTTATTTTGTGCTTTAATTATATCATATTTCCACCTAAAATAGCATCGCCTCTCGAGCGAACACTTTCTAGAACTTTTCGTGCAAATACCGTTGAAAAATGCGATACGATGCCATCGATAAGAGATTCAAACCCCCGATTCCAATACAGGTCCAAACTACCGTTTCGCTGGCTCGATAATAAGTAATCAACCATAAAATAAAACTTATCACCAAAGTAACATTCTGCGTACTACGATACGCTTGTTCGCGCCGAGTATTATAAGGTCCGATCATGGTTTGAGATCCGACCACGACGAGCTGATTTAATAGATGCAGTTGGACCGCTAACGTTGCGATTAATAGTAGTAACGATAAAATTAATTCCCCATGAATATGCGACTCTAAGTACATTACTTGGTGATACAACGTCATCACCCCTAAGGCCGCTAAAATAATTTGTAACGACGCATATTTGCGAATTAATTGAGGTTGAGTACTATAACGCGTTCCTAAAAAGTAAATGAATAATAATGCCATCAACCAAATCCACAAATTAATGTAACTGCTAACGATTAAATTCATTATCTCACCTCATCTAAATGTTATCGATCATAATGGAACGATATATTTTCCTCCCCAAATAAGTTGATGGTTTCTCGAATTGCTGCATCTTCTTCCGGATCTTCCGAAAATTGCATTGTTTCGATGGAGGTTGCTTCTTCGGGTTCACCTTGGTAGACTGTGCCAAAAATATCGGTATATTCAACCTCATTTTCAGCGTTGGCACCCGCTTCGTTGGTTTCTTGCTTCCAATCCCGAATCTCCACAGTAGATTCCTCAGGCACAGACTCGTCCCTTGCGGTATCATTCATTGGTTCCTCAGACACTTCAATATCAAATGACGATGGCCCCTCATCCGGTTCCGCCACAGATTCATTCGATGTTTCTCGCAAATCCTTCTCGTTTTCTTTGATATTTTCTTCCGCACGATCTCGCAATGGAATCGGCTGATTATTATTTTGATCGCGCAAAACTTTGTATTGTTGGCGTAACGTTGGCCATTCACTACTTAATACAAGCACGACTTTGTACATCTCTGCTAAAATTTGTTCGATAGCTTGCTGTAATACCTGTTGAACTTGCATCTCATGTTGGATTTCTCCTGCATACAGGGCACTATCAAGGCGAAGTAAAATATAGCCATTCCCTGCAGTGATTACTTCACTATCGGTAAAGAGACGACGCATCTGAGGAGGCAGCTGACCAACAATCGAAGACCAAGCAGACTTCACTTGCTTACGTCCTTGATGGGTCGCTTCATTCAATACATGGTAAACTGCCGATTGATCGAGCTGATAAGTAGCGGCTTGATGATCGGGTCGCTCACGCGGGGTCAATGGCTGTTCACTCGAACCCGCCCCAGACTCTGTTACCGCGCTATTTTGCTGATTGGATTGGGTCAATTGTTCTACTTTGGATTCCAATTGCATCAAGTGTTCTTTAAGTTGGACAACTTGCGTAACCAGTTCGGAATCTTGCGGTGTCGCTGAGGAACTTACCAACTGAGACGGTTGTTCGGATGCCAGTTGAACGGTAAATATCTCTAAATAAACTTGCGGCTGATTAGAAAACCTCAATTTATTTTGGGTCTCGTTGAGTGATTCAATCATTTGATAATAGAAGGACGCTGGGATTGCTTCAATGGTTTCAAGCTGAGCGTCGGTTAAGAGAGTTTGGTTTTTCTTCAAATATTGAGATAACAATAAGTCCCGACTTAATAAGATTAGTTCTTCAATAAAACGTGCCGTTTGCTTCCCTTCATTTAACTGTTGACGGACAATTTCTAAAGCAGCTTCCACCTGATGTTGATAGATGGCTTCAATATAAGCTAAGAGTGCCTCTTGACTTAAGCTGCCTGACACACTCAGTGCCGCATCTAAGGTCACTTTCTCTGGATGATAAGAGATAGCTTGGTCTAACAGGCTGAGACTGTCGCGCATCCCTCCATTGGCTGCTCGAGCAATCAGCGCAAGCGCTTCTGAATCGTAGGCGACTTGATCGTGCTCTAAAATATGAGCTAAATGATTGGCAATATCTGTCTCACTAATTCGTTGAAAGTCATAACGTTGCACTCGTGACAAGATCGTTGCTGGAATTTTATGCGGCTCTGTCGTCGCCAAAATAAAAATAACACGTTCTGGTGGCTCTTCGAGCGTCTTCAATAATGCATTGAAAGCTCCGGTTGTTAACATATGAACTTCATCAATAATATAGACCTTATAGGTGGCTTCACTAGCTGCATAACGAACATTATCACGCAAATTGCGAATCTCATCGACTCCATTATTACTTGCCGCATCAATTTCAACTACATCACTTAACAATCCTTGCGTAATCCGTTGACACAAGTCACATTCATTACAAGGGTTGCCATCTTGGGTATTCGGACAGTTGACGGCTTTCGCCAAAATTTTAGCTGCACTCGTCTTTCCAGTTCCGCGAGGTCCAGTAAATAAATAAGCATGACTAATTTGTTGGTTTTTTACCGCATTTTTCAGTGTCTCTTTAATCGGATCTTGTCCAATCATTTCATCGAATGTTTGTGGTCGCCAAACGCGATATAACGCTTGATAACTCATGGCGTGCTCCTTTCTCAATTTATAGTAAATTGCTTAGTTTGTTTGTCCCACCAACACTTCAAAATGCATCGTCACTTGATCAATTGAATGATTTAACAGTTGTTGACGCTCTTCAGAATTTAACCCCCAGGTCAGGGGTGTCATATCAATTAATAATGCTAAATCCGTCGGAGTTAATCCGACAATGTATTCTAAGATTTGGCTCTGAACAGCGGGATAATGTTGGTAGAACAAGGTTTTAACTTTAGTATTATCATATTGCGATCGATCAGATGTATTGTAGATTCTCTCACGTAGTTCTTTTAAGTAGTGGGTACTTGGAATCACTTTAATGACTTGCCCTCCAGGACGTAGCAATCGATTAAATTCCTGATAATTAGAGGGACTTAGGACATTCAAAATGCCATCAAATTGTTGTCCCGTTAGAGGTACGTTGGCCAAATCGCCCACCACCCAATCGATTGCTCGATAAGTTTTGGCAGCTTGACGAATACCGTCTTTGGCAATATCAATGCCTACAGCATCGGAATGAATACCTTGTTCTTTTAATTGTTGATCAACTTGATTCAAGATGTAACCTTCACCTGTTCCAGCATCAAGCAACTTGAGGGCTGGTGATCCATTCGCCGTCAAGATGTGAGTGATACAATCAATAACCGGTTGATACAGCTTCGTTCGATCATTTAATTCCCGTCGAGCATGGAATAACGATTTGTCATATTTCGTCGAATGTCCTTGTAGAAGCAAGTTAATATAGCCTTCTTTAGCAAAATCAAAATGATGTCCCTTCGGACATTTCATGCTGCGACCTTCGATTTGCAGAGGTTGCTGGCAAACTGGACATTGGTATCGGATACTCAATTTATTCGCCTTCCTTTGTCAATAAATATTGCTTAGCTTGCATTAAAATATCTCGATCATTCTCATAAGTGAGCCGTTCCAAGGCAAGTGAATAAGGCAACCAAAGAACATTGGTAACTTCTTCTATTTGTTGAGTCACCGTTAATTGGTCGGATAAAGCTACAAAGTAAACTACTTCTTTTTGAACACCTGGACTCGGTGAATAGCTCACCGACGTTCTGAAGCGTGGATCAATCGTAACATTCAATCCTGTTTCTTCTTGAATCTCACGTTGAGCTGTTTCGATTTCTGTTTCACCTGCTTCGACATGCCCTTTCGCAAAGGCCCAATGACCCCCATTCCGGTGACAAATCAATAAATAATGATTTTCGCCGTGGTCAGTATAATATACTACAGCGCCGCATGATTTTTCTTGTAATTGCATCCATTATCCCTCACTTACATCTTCTCCAGTTAATTACTCCTATTATACACTATCTGATGATTTTTTGAGGGTTTTATATTCCAAAGACTGGATGAATCACAATAAATTAAAAAGCGCCTCCTTTCGGAATGGCGCTCACTTGAATATAAAAAAATACCACATGGCTTCGTCACTTAGAGCTGCTATCTCCCGATCCTGACCCGGTTCGTGACTCCACCATTGGCATCTTTATAGTATCATAGGTTTCTCTTGAAAGCAAGTCACACCCTTTTACGAACAAGCGAGTGCTGCTTCCATAAAGGCCTGAATTTGTTCAATCGGTGTATCATAAGGTAAATCACACCCTGGCGCTAGAATTAATGTTCCTTTTGCATCTTTTGCGGCTTGAGCAATGCGTTCAACTTCCTGCTTGATTTCTTCAGGTGTTCCCTCTAAGAAAAACTTGACGGGATCGACATTGCCCATCAGCAACAACTGATGATCGGTCATTTCAAAAGCCTTTGCCACATCAACCACTTGATCCATACTAAATGCATCCACACCCGTTTGTTGAATCAACGGTAATGCTCGTTCCGTATTACCACAAATGTGTAGGTGTACGCGTTGATTTTGTTGATGCAATGTTTCGACAAGTTGTTGCGTATATGGAAAGGCAAACGCCTCGTATTGCTTGTGGCTAATTAAGCTACCACTCGCCACCGGATCACTTATATTATAGATAATCGGTGCCAAATCACTGAAACATTCAACGAGCTGTGTGGCTAATTGTGTCGTATAAGCTAACGCTGCATGGAGTCCTTCTGGATCTCGACGCATACCGCGTAAAATTTTCTCCGATTCAATCAAGCCTGCCACCATACTGAAAGGACCTCTAAAATGAAGACGAACTGGGACTTCTCCATGTGTCTCATTGAGGAAATGTTCAATGGCTTGACGCAACCTTAACGTAACCGGAAGTGTCTCTAATGCCAACTCTGGCAATGCCGCAACGTCTTCTAATGCTTGGGCAGGATAAGCCACAATACTACGTGAAGTATTTGGATGAGTGACTTTACTTTCACCGCCAAGCACCTGATTGATTTCGCTCATCGAATAATTTAAAGAGACGGAATCTGCTTTAAAGGTTTGATAACTTTTTAATAACTTCTCAAGCAATAATGTCGCGTCTGCTTCAGATTCAAGGTAAGTTCGGTCGATTAATTTAGCGCTCACTAAATTATCAAAGAGTACGACCGGCATCGTATCTAATGGGGATTGCATATAAAGTCTTTCCCAACGTTCAGCGGAAGTGAGTTCCATTGGCATCATCTCCTTTACTCATAAAATTTATCCATGTATTGGTGAATTTTAAAATATCCGGATTGATTATTAATCGTAATAACCCCGCCATTTTTCATCGAATACATATCATAAAGCTCTGGAATATGGTCTTCTTTCGGAATCAAATATTGTAAAATATGACGGATATTAATACTGTGCCCCACAAAGAGTAAGGTCGCATCCGTATCTCCTAACTCATCAAGCAGTTTATCTGCCCCAACATGTAAGTGAGTCAAATAATCTTGATAATCTTCACCTTCACCATGCAAATCCGCCGGTTTCAGTGCAGAGAGCCGCTCGGCCTCGGTTGTTTCATTTAACATCGCTTCAACCGAAGGGAAACCGAGATATTGCCGGAGTATTTCCCATGTTTCATTGGCAGTCATTCCTTCAAAACTCCCAAAACTAATCTCACGGAAATCCGCTAATTCGCGAATTGGCACCATCCAACGTGGATAAATACTTTCATCGAGTAAAATCTCCGCCGTTCTCGTAGTACGCTTCAAGTCACTGACAATGGCTGCATCAAAACGCACTCGGCTGAGGCGCTTGCCAACTTGGCGCATATCTTCAATCCCTTTAGGGGTCAAAAACGGATCGACCCAACCTTGCGTTCGTTGATGTAAATTGAAGTAAGTCTCCCCGTGACGAATAAAATAAATCGTTAAGCCTTTTTCTAATTTTGCATCCATATTTTTCTCCTAACGTCGAATCGATCTCGCTAATTGTCTTAATGTGTGATTTTCTCCACGAATGGTCATCGATAATTCAAAAATATTCTCAAAAGGTGCCACACCACCACTGTTAGATGATCCGATATGATGGATATCAGCGCCGCCTATTTTGCTATTCAAAGCAATCTGACGGATGACATCTCTCGGTGCACAACACTGGCTCGCTCCATTAACAGCCATGACCAACTTACCTGATTGACGGATAATACGTTGACACGCTAGGAATTCCTCCATCGTAAAACCCGGAATCGTCCCAACGGCTGGTAATAAGACCACATCAGCTCCTGCTTCTACAAATTGCTCCGCAACGGCTTCTGTCATAACCGGCTCTTGAATGGCTGCAGAATGCATTTTCCCTACCATAATGATTCCTGAATAATGTTCTTTGGCAAGTTGAATACTCTGTACAATCCCTTCGTTCGTAACGCCTGATTTTGGATTCCCTGTAATACATAAGAAATCCAACGACAAATTCTCAATAACGTCTAGTGTTTCAACACTTAGCTTCCGACCGGATATCATTGCTTCCAGCGGTTCGTAAGTTTGAACGGATGTCGGCACAATCGGCTCCAAGTTAACCCCTAGCGGAACACCGACTAATTCTTTCAAGCGTTGAACCGGACGGTCAGCTTGGTCGATTCCTAATATAACTGGTTCTAATACATTCAACTGATTCAATAAAATCAAATCCGCGCCGGCTGCCACTGCCAATTCAGAATTGGTCAAGTCTTTTATATATGATTCAAAACTTTCTTTTAATTCAACGAGTACCGTACGACCTTCCGCAGCAGCTATGGATTGCAACAGCATCTTCCGATCCATTTTCTCAAAATCACTCGCATAACAATCTAATATTCTTCTCGCATTCATCAATAATTAAACTCGCTCCCCTGTCTGATGGTCGAACCAATGAATTTTATGATCTAACAAGGTTAATCCGACACGCTGACCTGGTTCTAGCGATGTACGTTCGTAATCTCGCACCACAATTTCCTCACCTTGGTCATCATAAAGATAGATTAATTGTTCGTTTCCTAAGTTTTCTGTATGTGATACTTCATAGAATTCACCGTCAGCAATTTGTAAATCTTCTGCCCGCAATCCAATATGAATTCGATCACCTTGGTACCCCTCCGGCACATTTAACGTAATATTTCCAAATTTCACTTTCCCATTTTGAACCGGTTCACTGACAATATTCATTTGTGGACTTCCGATAAATTGTGCCACAAAAATATTCGCGGGTTCATCGTATAATTTTTCCGGAACATCATATTGCTGAATTAAACCTTCATTCATTAATAAAATGCGTGTTCCCATCGTCATCGCTTCAGTCTGGTCATGCGTCACATAGATCATTGTTTTACCAATTCGTTGATAAAGTTGGATAATTTCTGAGCGCATCTTAATTCGAAGCTTCGCATCTAAGTTCGATAAAGGCTCGTCGAGCAAGAATAATTTAGGATCGCGCACTAGAGCTCGCCCTAATGCTACCCGTTGGCGTTGTCCACCAGATAATTGTTTTGGATAGCGATCTAATAACTGATCTAAGCCTAGAATTTCACTCGCATTTTTAATACGTTCGGCACGCTCTTCAGCTGGAACTTTACGCATTTTAAGACCGAACTCCATATTTTGATAGACCGTCTTTTGCGGATAGAGCGCATAGTTTTGGAACACCATCGCAATATCACGTTGCTCAGGCTTCATATTTGAGACATCGGTCTCGTCAATTAAGATACGTCCTCTATCGAAATCCTCTAATCCGGCTATCATCCGAAGCAAGGTCGTCTTACCACAACCAGACGGCCCTAGAATAACGATAAATTCGTTATCTGGGAAGACCAGCGATAAATCGGTAAAAATAGTAGTGTCACGACTATAAGATTTTGTGACGTTATCAATCGTTACTTTTGACATAGTTCTACTCCTTACTACTTGTTTGCATTAACCCACGGCCAATTGAATTTTGAATAAACATAAAGAATACAAAGACTGGGATGGTTGAAATCGTACTGGCAGCCAGTTGTAGATCCCAACGTGTCCGATTATATTCTTCGAAACGAATAATCGCTAGCGGCAACGTGTTATTCGCCATATTCAAAATACTTGAGCGGGCGAAGATAATATCTCCCCAAGCAGAAATAAAGGCAAATAAGCTAGCCGTTATAATTCCCGGTAACGCCATTGGAAGCAACACATGGAAGACACTCTCATACCAAGTGCAGCCATCCATTCGCGCAGCTTCTTCGATATAGAGCGGAATCCCTTGTAAATAGGTATACAGTAACCAAATCGTCATCGGCAAGCAACTCGCCGTGTTACCAATAATCAGTGATAAGCGAGTATCTAAAATACCTAACGTATTAAAGATGGCATAAAGCGGTCCAGAGAGTAAGACGGGTGAAAACATCTGAAATAGTAGGACCGTATAAAGAAAACCTTTTTTAAATCGAATCGGATAACGCGTTGTCGCATAGCTCGCTAAGACCGCAACGCTGGTACATAGCACCATCGTAACCCCTGAGACAACCAAACTGTTGATTAACGGTTTAATAATGCTTTTTTCACCAAAGAGCGTCTCCGTATAATTTTCCCACATCGGTGGCCACTCAAAACTGTGAACCGGATTTTGCAAGAGATTAGAGTAGGAACTTAACGAAGAAATAACCATAATGATGATCGGCAAGTTGATTAAAATCCCTATAAAAATAACAATTGCTGTTCGTAATTTTCGTTGCATGTCATCACCTACTGTTCCTTCAAGATATTACGAATATAGTTAAACGTAATAAGGACTAAGAAAATTAAAATTAAAACCGAAAGTGCACTACTGATTCCGAAATTGAAATTACGGAAGCTTTCGTTATAGACGCGCATCATTAATGTTTCCGTTGAGCGAAGGGGTCCGCCTTCCGTCATAACATAGAGAACGTTAAAGGAGTTGAAAGTCCAGATGGTTACCAGTGTTAAGGTCACCATAATAATGCTCTTCATCTGAGCTAAAGTAATATTGACAAAGCGAGACCAATAACCTGCGCCGTCGACACGCGCTGCTTCGTAAAGACTTGTTGGAATATTTTCTAGTCCCGATAAGAACATCATCGTCACTAAAGGCCATCCCATCCAAGCATCAACAATCCCGACGACATAGAGTGTAATATCTGGACGAGCTAACCAAGAAATATTTGAGCTAATCGCATTGATCTGCTGTAAAAAGTAATTTAAATAACCATATTTACCGTCGAGAATCCATTTCCATACAATCCCTACCGCAATTTGTGGCATTGCCCATGGTAAAAGGAACAAGAAACGCACAAACTTCTTACAGTAAATATCGCTATTTAACAACATGGCAAATATAAAACCAATTACAATTTTAAGAAATACCGTAAAAATCGCATAACGCACGGTGATCGATAAGCTTTTTACATAAGAACTATCGGTAAAAATCTTTCTAAAATTACCCCACGCTACCCAAGTCGACTCGCCACCAAACAATCGCACTTCTTGAAATGACTGAATCAATGTCAAGAAAAAAGGATAACCATATAAAATAATCAAAAGAATAATTGCTGGCATAATCAAAGTATAAGGTACCCAATCGGTATGTTTTCGCATCTGATAATCCCTCCTTCAGACTCCCATTGATTTAAAATTTTGCTGGGCTCAATTGGCCCAGCAAAAATTTTTCGTTTAAAAATTATTCAGCGACTTCTTTTTGAGCTTCATCAAAGGCAGTTTGACCGTCTTTTTCACCTAATAAGGTTTCTTGTAAAGCTTGAACAAAGGCACGGTTAAATTCATCCCAGTTTGGTGTATGTGGGTCTGGATAACCGAAAGCAATGGTCTCTAAGAATGGTTTCATAAAGTCTGTTTGGAATCTTTCGTCAGATTCTTCAGCTTTAAGAATTGGGAACCAGTTGAATGCTTCACTCACTGGACGTTGGAATTCTTCTTGACCCATAAATTCAATAAATTTCCATGCGCCTTCTGGGTTTTTAGCTCCTTGTGTAATAACGTAAGAATCCGTTGCAATGTTAACGCCTGGATGTTTACCTTCTGGTAGGGGTGCCACTGCGTATGGGTATTCTTCTTTATGTTCTTCTAAAGCTTCTTGATCCCATGGACCTGTTACGAACATTGCTAAGTCTCCATTAACGAACATTTTAATTTGGTCGTTACGTTCAGATTCAAGTGGACTTGGAACTAAATCTTTATCGACGAATTGTTTTAAATATTCTGCAGTTTCAACAATTTCAGGTGTATTAAGTTGGAATTCACCTGATTCGCTTACTGGGAAGCCATCATTTTGGTAGAAGAAGTTCATTAATTCAATCGAAGTTCCTGGTCCGTCGATTGGTAAGTAGAATCCATAAATATCATGTTCTTCTTTGACTTTTTCTGCGACTTCTAATAATTCGTCCCAATTGGTTGGCGGTGTTTCAATTAAGTCTGTACGGTAGATTAATGCACGACTTGAGAACGCCATTGGAATACCATATTGTTTACCGTCAATCGTTGCTGTGTGATAGACACTTTCAACACGCGGTTCAACAAATTCAGGTGTAATAAATTCATCTAAGTCGCGAATAATTCCTTCATCACGGAATTGACGAAGTGAACGTGTCCCAATTAGCATAATGTCTGGCGCTTGTCCGCCATTTACTAATTGAACAATACGGCTGTTTAATTCATCCCATCCTACAGGAATGACTTCAACTTTAATCCCTTCAGCTTCTTCAAAAGCTTTAATACCGGCATCAAGTTCTTCACGTAAGTAACCTGTATCATAACCAGGAACTAAAATACTCACGGTTTGCTCCGCTTCCTCTTCTGCGTGAACTGCAGTGAATAAGCTCGGAACAAAAACACTTAGTAGCATGACTGCCGCTACAAGTTTTAGCATTATTTTTTTCATAATCTGTCTCCTTATTTCTACATTCGACCGTAATGCATTATCGCTTCCATATACGCCGTCACATTTTGAATCGGTGTGGCTAGTGGCACACTGCATCCCGGTCCAATAATATACTTTGTTGAACTATGCTTCGCTGCCTCATAACTTTGGGCAACTTGTTGCTGGATTGAGTTAATATCACCTTGAAGGAGATATTTCACTGGATCGATATTGCCGATAATACCTACCGGTAATTCTTCTACAATCTCCAACGCAGTTGTCAAATCAACTTGTTGGTCGATTGAGATATAATCGACTCCAGTACTGGCAATATCGGTCAGAAACTTTGTTGTATCGCCGCAAATGTGAATCACCACCTCCCCTCGTTGATATTGTTTAATATGCTCTACAATGCGTTGAGTATAAGGTTGGCTAAATTCACGGTATTGTTTGCCGCTAATCAAAGCTCCTGATGACACTGGATCCGTTATATTGAATGTTGTTTGATGATTTAATGCAAAGGCATCAATAATACGTAACGTTGCTTGTGTTACTAACCCTAAGAGTTGATGCACTTGTTCGGGTTGTCTTCGAGTTCCACGCAGCAAAGTCTCAATATTAATTAAGCTCGCTGCGGAAGTTAAGGGTCCTGTAAGCTCATAAGCTACTGCAACCTCTTGACCGAGTCGGTCTTGAATCATTTGAATCGCTAAATCATGTTTACGTAATAAGCAAGAAGCTTCGAAAGAAACTTTGGATAAATCAATTTTGTCTAACTCATCTAAAGATGACAGCAATGGAACATCTAACATCGGACTGGCATCTTCCGGATACTTCATTTGACTCCCTAAGATGATTCCCAGTCCATTTAACCCCAAATTCACCGAAACATTATCGCATCCGAATGCGTTGTATACAGCGATTTCCTTGGCTGCAATATTACCCGCAGTTGCTTCAGATTCTTGATACGTTTGGTGGGTCAATCTCGCACCAAATGTTCCATGAAACAACATATAGGGTGGGCGATCTACTGGCAACCCTTGATTAAAAGCAGCTAACCTCTCGATTGAATTCAATTGCAGTACTCCTTTTCAGTTACTAATAATTCAACGGCGCTGCCATCAAGCAGTCGAGTGACTACAGCCCCTTGATACATTGGATTTAATAAAACTTGATCGGTAAATCGATCATTCGAACAGCGGTGGTGTATGACCCGATAATCAGTCTTTCGATACCGGATCAGTCCATCCGCCATTAATGGATTAACATAAACCACGTCGGATGTGCGACGAACATAAGTTAACCATTCAGATAGCCATTCCCATTGCCAAGGCATGACGTATTCTCGATAAAACGCATCCCCGATTATTTCGGGAATTCCAATTGGATCACCTAGAATAATCATCCCTCGCTTGAGTTTCAATTCGGCTTGTAAGAGCTTCGTCCATTGTCGATACAATTGTTTGAAAGCTTGGAGTGGCACCGTCGCATCTCGTTTAAGCACCGTAAGTAATTCCCGTAAGCCAATGAGGCTCTCCCAAATGGTCCAAAGCCCGGTGTCATTGAATCCTACAGGTTCATCCAATTGATTCAGCCATTCGATGAACGGGATGATTTGAGTAATATCTAAATCACTTTGCGCATCCCATCGTGTGACATAAGCTCCGCCGCTGGCTACATATTTTACATGCGCTCCGAGTGCTTGTGACGCCATCAGATGACCGATCGGTGCTAATACGTATGGTTTTTGTGTGGCCTTTTGACGCAAACGAATTAATGTTTGCATCGACTCTGGAGAACCGTGCGTTTCTGCTAACCATTGATGCTGGTTTGAAGTCAACCCTTCGCCACTATCAAAAGGATAATGTAATCTTTCAAGCTGTTCAATTCGCTTCCAATGCGACATCTGCTTAACCCCGCTTCTCAAATAGCGTGTGGCGCACAAAACGTCGCTGGTAGTCGTCCATTAGACTTAATTCGAGCGGCTCAATTCGCTGACTTAATGCTTCTAAATCCTGTCGGACGTCAAGTGACATCAGTGCCATATAGGCTCCACTATGAGATGTGTTCCCTAAGTAGTGCAACTTATTTTTAAAAGCTTTAGGTAAGATGCCTGTTTCGATCAGGCTCGACTCATCAATATGTGCTCCAAACTGTCCGGCAATATAGACGTGTTGGATAGCTTCTGCCGTAGTTTGAGCTTCAACTAGCAATTGTTCAATCCCGGCCATAATCGCACCTTTCGCTAATTGGACTTGGCGAATATCTTGTTGCGATAAATAAACCCCCTCAGCTAAACGAATTCGACGTTTCCCTGTTGCGTCGACTTCAATGTACTGAAGACGATCATCATCCGGTGCTAGACTTTGTGGATCGATAATTCGTCCACGTTCATTAATCAATTGATATCGGAGCCCCTCACGCAATGCTGCTAATACACCGCTACCACAGAGTCCAATCGGCTCTGTATTTGAAATCACTGATAAGACTGCCCCTTCAGGCGTCAAACGCACTTCCTCAATCGCACCACTCGAGGCTTTCATTCCTGATGTAATGTTCATCCCTTCAAACGCTGGTCCCGCTGCGGTCGAACAGCTGAGAAGATGTTGGTTGGAGGCTAAAATCATCTCGCCATTCGTCCCAATATCAATCACAATAGCTTGATCTTGTTGATCGAGCTCCGCTACGTAGGCTCCGCAGACAACATCTGCACCAACATAAGCTGAGATCATCGGCAACGTAATAATACGTGCCCGTGAATTAATAGACCAATCCCATTCAGGATGAACTTGAAATATTTGACTGGACTTAACGACTAACTGATAAGGCGAACGGCCTAACGGCTCTGGATTAATTCCAAGTAACAAGTGCAACATCACTGGATTTCCCGCGATAACCGTCTGATAGATATATTGTGAATTCACCCCTGTTTGAATTCGCAACGCCTGAATCAATCCTTTAATTGTATTGATAACAGCGGTTTGCAAGTTATCTAACCCTGATAAGCCTGAATCCATCACATGCGTTATTCGCGTTAAAACATCGGAGCCATATTGCCCTTGTTGGTTGAGTTGGCTTTTTGTCGCCAACTGCTCGCCTGTCAGTAAGTTCACTAATGTTACGACGACCGTTGTGGTCCCAATATCGACTGCCAGACCGTATTGCCACGCCGTTGTATCCCCCGGTTCGATAGAGAATATCTCACCTTGGTCGTAGACTCCCGTCCATTGGTGGGTTTGTTCATCCATAGATAAACCGAGTTGTTTTGACGCTTGTTGGGCCTCTCCCGCTGTCAGTATGCGCTTTGTAATAGCGGGTCGGTACTCAAAGTGAGGCAAAGTCCCTTCAGTCAGTATCGTATGTTGTGTCTCAAGTTTAAAATTAGTCACTGCTACCGATTGCGTTGGATAATAACGACATAAGAGCCGCTCTTTAGGCGACTGTCCTTGAGTTGAAACTGTTCCGCGACATTGGCCACAACGCCCACGCCCATCACAGTCTCCACTAATTAATACGTCATGTCGACGCAGACATTGCCAAAGCGATTCGCGACTTTCTGTATCGTAATCCAATTGACGCCCATCCGGTAAAATTATTTTGATAATCATTTTGATTCTATTTCAGTGTGATGAGTTAATCGCTTCGCTAACTCCACACATTCAAAAGCATTTTCGGAATAACCATCAGCGCCAATCTCATCACAAAAAGCTTGTGAGACTGGACTACCTCCGATCATTACTTTAATTTGCTGACGCAAACCTTGTTCTTCTAGAAGCTCAATCACCCGACGCATCCCACCCATCGTCGTTGTCATTAACGCTGACAGCCCAATCAGATGTGCGTCTTGTGCGACAGCTTCATCAATAAAGTTTTGGAGCGGAACGTCTTTACCTAAGTCAATTACCTCAAAGCCTCCTGCTTCAAGCATAATATGACATAAATTTTTCCCAATATCGTGCGTATCACCTTCCACAGTTCCAATGACCACTTTCGGTAAGTCCGCTCGAGTATCCACTCGCTCCATTAAAATCGGTTGTAAGATTTCCATCCCCAATTCGAACGTATCCGCACAAAATAGTAAATCAGTCACATAGTACTCTTCTTCAGCAAATAACTCCCCTGCGCGATTCATACCATCAACCAAACCATCTAATACAGCTACTTCCGGATCAAAGCCTGCATCGAGATACTCCCTGACTGCATCAACGATACCCTCTTCATCCATATCTAATACGAGGTCTGAAATTCTTTTTAATAATTTATCCTGTTCTTCCATGTCTTCTCCTCAAGTTTGCTACGAACCCACTTATATTTCACAACAACACAAAAAACCGATCAACCCCATTGGATTGAACGGCAATATTTCGTTAAATCATCTATTAAAGTTTAAAAATAACGCAAATATTGCATAGTCAAACAAGCCCTTGGTACAATTAACAGTCCATAAGCGTTTTCTAAGTTTAATAAAAAACGATATCCTCGTTAATCTGAAGGCATGTTGAAATATTCAGTTTTAGATGTTGACAAGGGATTCTTCAATAAACAAAACTTGTTCCATTACGCTAAATCACTTTCGCATTGGCAATCCCTTCCTTCCTCTAAAACAATCTATGCAACATAGTTCAAGATTATTTTATCATTAAATTCTAAGTTAAACAATCCATTCACACTAATGAATAAATTCACATAAAGATTATGATATTTTCTCAAATAATTCGAGTCACATTATCCTTTCACACTTCCTGATGACAGTCCACTTACTAAGCTTCGACGGAAAATAATTGCAATAATATGTGGCGGCAAAATTGTAAATAATCCTGATGCAGCAATCATACCGTAGTCTACCGAGTCACGAGTCATAAATTCCGATAAAATCAATGTCACTACTTTATTAGATTGAGACGTCAATAGAATCATCGGAATTTGAAATTGACTCCACGTCATCAAAATAACCGTCAATACGCAACCTAAAATTGCATTTCTTGAGGCAGGTAAAATAATCTCCCACGCCGTGTACCATTCATTCGCGCCATCCATCGCCGAGGCATCCCATAAATCTTGTGGAATACTATGAAAATGGTTATACATCATCCAAGTCGAGAGCGGATAAAAGGCGGTGACGCAAATCAAACTTACCCAAAATAAATTGTTAATTAATTTAAATTGCGCAAACATTTCAAAAATAGGAATAATGGTAGCAAAGACTGGTATTACCATTGTGATCAATAATGAACGAAAAAGTCCAATCTTCCATTTGAAATGATATCGACGAAAGCCATATGCTGTTAAGGTTGCTAACGGAACACACATCAACGTCGTGTACAAAGCGAGTTTGATTGAGTTTTTCAATCCGTTAAAAACAACTTGATGCGCCTTGGTCGATGAATCTAATATCTTCTGGTAATTCGCAAACGAGATTGTTGTAGGTAATAGTTGTGTAGAGAATTTTACCAATTCGTTGTTTGGCGTTAAACTCATAATAAAATTCCAAACAATCGGCGCCAAGGTAAAAATTAAAAATAAAATCACCGCAATTGTGTAAAGTCCCTTACTTCTTTTCTTCATATTAATCCACCGCATTTTCTATATTGATTGATCGAATGTAGAAATACCCAAACACCCCGGATAAGAGCATTGAGATATAAGTAATCGCAGATCCATAACCAAAGTCTAGATAGCTAAATGTATTCATGTAATTATATACGAGAAGTGATTGTGTCTCAAAGCGATAGCCAGCGAGTGCTATAATCTCATCAAATGCCATAACCCCTGCTAATAAAGCTTGTAACAAAACGACTTTAATCGCAGGAGCAATAAAAGGGAGGGTAATATCCGTCATCTGATACCAACGATTGGCTCCATCAACTTGTGCTGCTTCATATAGATCGAATGGAATAGCCTGCAATCGTTCTAATACAATAATGGCACAAAACGGAATCACACGCCAAGCAATAACAAATGACACAATCATCAACAACTGCCACCGATCCGTTAGCCAGAAAACAGGCGTTTCAATTAAACCAAAATTTAACAATAATTTGTTAATTAGCCCATAAGTTGGATGGAACATAAATCGCCAAATAATCCCATTGACTAAAGGGGGTAGCGCCCAGGGAATAATGGCGCATGCTGTTAGAAAAGAACTCATTGATGAATTGATATTTAACAACATGCCTATCGCAATACTGATAATTAACACTACGACTGTGACAATCACCAAAATATATAGCGTATTGATTAACGCATTCATAAAATCTTGCGATTGTATAACTTTTATATAGTTTTCCAGACCGATAAATTTTGTTTGATTCGGTCGCGTTAATTTATAATTTAATAAGCTCAAGTAAAAAGTTTTAATGATCGGATAAAGGACTAATATTCCCATCAGCAATATCCCTGGTAGAAATAAAGCGCCCCGTTTAATCTTATCCATCAATTCTCACCCCTTTTCTTTCCATCATATTTTGATACAAAAACAGACCAGCAAATAACTGGTCTGTTGTGCTTTTCCTTATTTATTTGCTTCAACCACTTTATTAACATTTTCAACCATTTGCTCTGCTGCTTCTTCAGCAGTTAATTTGCCGGTTGCTAATTGATTAATGATGTTATAAATTTCTGCACTCATTTCAGTATAGTATGCAGGAACACCATGTGGGAAAGTTGATTCAATCATGCCCGCTAACTCTAGCATTACATCGGCATTGTTGATTTTACCTTCTTCAACGACTTTTTCGAGCACACTAATACGTGTTGGTAATGAACCTAATTCATCAAATAAGCGAGCTTGAGTTTCTGGTGAAGTATACCATTTTACGAATTCAAGGGCTGAGTCAGGATGTTCTGTATTTGGTGAAATTCCTACACCTTCTTGGAATGAAGCTGTTACAGGAGAGGTTGTTTCTTTACCTGGCAATAGGGCCGTCTCAATTTCACCTTTTACAGCAGAATCTTCGCCTTCAACCATTTGAAGCAGTCCGGAAGGACCAACTACAAAGGCTGCGTCACCATTGACGATTGGCATAAATGAATCATATCCTGAACTGTTAACGTTACCAAGGTCGACTAATTCATTCATCATTAATTCCTCATAAACTGTCAGTGCATCAAGGGCTGCTTCAGCATTCAACGTTCCATCCTCATTAAAGACGACACCGTTACGAGAAAGTGCTAACCATAAGAAAGTGGTCGTAGTATTTTCACCCGCTTCAATCGGAATTGAAACTGGATATTCAACCACGCCAGCTTCTTTTAATGTTTTCGCTGTTTCGATAACTTTATCCCAAGAAGTAACATCTTCGTCTACTTCCCCTTCATTGAACATGCGTTTATTGTAATAACCGATACGGAAGTCGTTCGCGTAAGGAACTCCATATACCGTTTCATCTACTGCAAATTGTGATAATGCTGGGAAATCGTCCGCATCTTCTAATTCAATTGGTGCTAACCAACCCGCATTAACAAATTCTCCGACCCAAGACCAGTCTACTTCAAAAACATCTGCCGCGACGGTATTCCCTGCAGCAGCAATCGCTAATTTATCCCGAATATCATCCCAAGCTGTCGGTAAAACATTGACTTTAATGCCTGATTGTTCTTCAAATTCTTTCAACAGCTCTTCAGAAGGGGCACCCCAATCTGGAATCATAAAATTAATTTCAACCATTTCCTCGGCATGAGCCGTTGTTCCAAAAGGAACTATGGTGGTAAATAACAACATTAAAGCGGCCAGGCATTTCATAATTTTTTTCATATGTTTCTCCTTCTTTTCAATCAACTACGATTGACGCCGTCCAACACAAAAAGGCGCCATTCTATTAACATTCCTAGTTATGTTTATTGCAAATCATCTAACCATAGGCGCCCTCCTTTAACTTATTATTATAAGTGAATTATATCACGATGCCCTAGCACTGACAATTATATGACCCTCAAGAAGATAACAATCTACTCCGCTCTGTTTATATTCTTCCCTTTTCGCAGACGTAACTTTCTGAAAAAATAACTTAATTTATCTCCGCATTCTTCTGCAAGAACTCCGGAGATAACTTCAACTTGATGATTAAAGCGATCATCTTGCAATAAATTCATCAAGGTCCCTGCACAACCCGCTTTCAGGTCTGAGGCCCCATACACTACTGTCTGAATTCGGGAATTAATTAAGGCTCCGGCGCACATTGGACAAGGTTCTAACGTGACATACATCGTCGCGCCTTCTAAACGCCATGCTTGTTGGTGGCGGTTAGCATCTTCAATTGCTTGAATTTCCGCATGTCCCGTTGCTTGATGTTGTGTTTCTCGGACATTATATCCTCTACCAATAATTTGTTGGTCTTTGACAATAATGGCGCCAATCGGAACTTCATTCAATTGCTCTGCCTTATCCGCTTCCTCCAACGCTTGTCGCATCCATCGTTCGTGAATTCCTTGTAGCGACGCTTCTTCCTTTTCCATTTTGCACCTCCCGCTGTTTTCACAAAAAAAGACCTCGACAAAGCGAGGCCTTCAATTAAAAATTCTCTAATTAGTTAATCCAGTCGTTGACAGCATCTGTCACATCGTCGCCTAAATCGCGAGCACGATCTACAATCGCATTGAATACATCGGACCCTTTATTATAAGCGCGATTTGCTCCTTTAGAAGCTCCATTTGCCATCGCTAAAATTGCATTAACTTCACGATCTGGTAAATGATCGATTGCACTTATAATCGCATCGCTACCACCTAAGTGATTACGAACATATAATTTCGCACGTTCACGATTGACTAGTGCTTTCGCACCTTCACGAGCATCATCATTTAACACTAAAAATGCTGCGCCTGCTACTAATGCTGCGCCCGCTAAAACCCACAGTTTGTTTGAATTATTTTGACTCATTTTACATCCTCCTCTATATTATATCGTTAACTTCTAACTTTATTATAACACATCTTGCGTCACCTCAGAAGCATTCTGTCATAACTCACTAATTTTATCTCGCTTTTCAATAGATAACGATTATTTCAAATGGACCTTCGCCACTAAAGCATTCGCTTCAACTTGATCGTCTGCTAACCATTCAATATGATCAATTACAGCATCTGTATTGGTAAAGACAACGATCATCGCGTTATTCTTACCTGCATTATCTAAAGCCGCTAAATCGACCGTGGCTACTTGTGTACTTGATGTTACCGATTGATTTTCTTGAACAGAAATATCAAACGGTTCTCCATTCAATTCGACCGTATCAATCCCCATATGCAACAAGACATCTAGACCGTCTGATTCGATTCCTAACGCATGTTGTGTTGGGAACACACTGACTACTTTACCCGTAACTGGGCTATAAATTGCGGCTGAGTCGGGCAGAATCGCAAACCCATCGCCCATCATTTTCTTCGAAAATACTGGGTCTTCCACTTGATCGATTGGAACAAATTGTCCTGGTGCAACAGCATAAACGTCAACCACTTTATTCTTTGGCTCTGTTTTCTTTTTTAAAAAATTAAACATCGTACGCCTCCTTATATAATTCACTTAACTTTGTTAACCTTGCTCTTTATTATAACAAAAATCTTATCAATTGAATAATCATACGGCATGATTTTTGATATTTGATATAATAAAACTATCAATCATTGGAGGTTTCCTTATGCTCGTTCCATGCATTACATCAAGTTATGAAACATACTTTATAAATTATATTCCCAATCTAAATCGACTCACTGAAATCCTCACTCAATATAACCAGTCCGTCTCCAGATCTAAACAATTTGATATCACATTAATTCAACCAATGATACACGATTACTCACTTAATCATCAACGCTACCAATCATTGGCACTTCGTGCACTAAAAGGCGAAAATGTTGCTACTGATAATCATTGGGACAATTTTATTACGCTAGCCATTATGCTCGAACACGTCTTAGAAGTTTATCAACAAAAACAATTGTCGCTCGATATTTTTCACCAAACCATTTCGGATCTCTTTTTAAGATTCAATCAATCGAATCCAAGAGGTATTACGTCAGCTGATTTCCCGTGGTTAATGCAAATTTTTAAGTTTCGTATCTTTAAATTGGGCGAATTACAATTTGAATTCACCCATTTCAGGCCGGAAACATTGCCAGATAATACTGTATTTCGTTCAGACTTTCCGAGTTATTTACTACCAAAGGACCCAATTATTAGTGTCCATATTATGGAAGGAAGCCGTATCCATCCGAATCAGATTCGCCATGAATTCGACCTTGCTCGTGAATTTAAAGCTCGGTATTTCCCCGAATTAACCATCCATTATTTTTATTGTTATTCTTGGTTGCTCTACCCAAATAATGCTCTATTTATGGCGCCAACTAGCAACATTCTTGCCTTTATGCGCCTCTTTGAGATTATTGCACAAGCCAACTGGCCAAATATGAGTATCGAGCGTATTTTCGGAGACGCTTATGTTGAAGCAATCGATCAACCACTGCCACAACAAACCTCATTGCAAAAAGCTGCCAGTCAACATCTCGACCAATTAGGCGTTGGGGTGGGCGTTATTGCTTATTAACCGATAAAAAAGTCCACTGCTCACCACAGTGGACTTTGTCATTCATTAACCATTTTTTATTGGGTGTTGGTCTGGCGAATGGAGATGTGCTGGGTAGTATTTTGCCCAACTGCCATCAAAGAGAATCACATCTTCATAACCGAGCTCTTTCAACAAGAAGAAGCCGGTTGAAGCACGGAAACCTGATCCACAGTGAATAACTAGTGGACGGTCTGGGCGAATACCCTCTTCTTGCCAACGATCTTCAAAATTCTCCGGATGTTGAATATGATACGATTCGGTAAATAAACTCTCGTCCCCCGCATAAACAGCGCCTTTAATCTCCCCAGCTGCTTGCTCACTTTGTCCTTGATATTCTTTCAAACTTCGGAAGCTTACGGCTAATCGTTCAGGCTCTTTTTGACGTATTGCTTGGTATGCTTCAGGTGTTTGAACGATAGCGACTTGACGGGTTTCAGGTGGATTCTCCCATGGCACCGACGTCACAGCAACTTCATCCGACTCAACGTCATAGCCCCCATCGAGCCAATCTTGGTACCCTCCATCTAAAATATAAATCTCGTCCATACCCAGAAGATAGGCAACAAACGCAGTTTTGGCTGCCATATGCATTCCAGGAACCGATGAACTCCCATAGAAGACAACAGGTTGATCGTAACGGATCCCTTGTTGCTCAAAGACTTCTTGTAAAACTTCAATTTTTGGCAAATACTCTGGACGAGGACCAAATTGTGTAAAATCAAATAAGCTTGCACCCGGAATATGCCCAGCCAAATAATCAGCTCGGCTACGTCCGTTCGGTCCGGGTTGAACTGGATCATATACTTCTACAACTTGAATTTCAAGACCATTATGTAACTGCTGAGCTAGCCTTTCACTTGTAATATAGTGGCGCGCATTCTCTTTCTGCCACCGCTTCTTTTCATCCATACCACATGCCTCCTAAACCTTATTTATCTTGGATCCCCTTGTTGAATTGGGAATCGCTCTGGATCTGCTTCATGCGCTAAGTACCATTGATACCAACTGCCATCATACAGTCGTAAATGTTGGTATCCCAATTCTTTCATTATAAAGAAACACGTCGATGCACGCCAGCTCGTACCGCAATATAAAATCAAATTATCTTCTGGCTCGATTCCCCATGCCTCCCACGAAGGCTGATATTCCTTAGGATTCGCTACATAACCTTGTTCGTTCGTTAAAAAATCATCTCCACCGTAAAGAGCGTCTTTTATTTCACCAACCCCTTTGTTCCAAGCATGGCCCTGATTCGATCCAATATACTCATTCCAACTGCGAACACTGACTAATTTTGCCTCAGGTTCTGCCTGACAAAGTTGAACAACCTCTTCAGGCGTCTGAACTAATAATTCTGGATACTTAGGCACCGAGCGCCCGAATACGACTTGAGGTAAGGTAACTTCCCCAACTTCAATGGGATAATCACCACGTTCCCACGCCTGCCAACCACCGTCTAATAAATAAACGGATTCCACTCCTAAATAATATGCCGCCAGTGCCATTCGACTCGCAATATACATAATATCTCGCGCATAAAAAGAGTAAAATACGACCGGTGTATCGTAACGAATCCCCTTTTGCTCGAAGACTTTCGCCATCGCTTCCGCTGAAGGAAAGTACCCCTTGAATTCTCCTAATTCATCGGTCGATAAATGAATCGCTCCAGGGATGTGACCTTCTAAATAATGCTTACGAGTTCGCACTTGATCCAACTGGTAAGCTGCATCATCACGAGTGACTTCGACGACGACAACCTCATCCAAATGTTCGGCTAGCCATGTTGCATCAACAAAGAACTTCGGATGCACCTTCCGCTGCGAATCCATTAACCTCGAATCAGCTCCAGGTTGTGATCGATTGTAATTTTGCTTCATTAATTCTTCATGTGACAAGTTCATCGATTCTCCCCCTTCTAAATATCCTCGGCATCATTATACCGTTTTTAGCGGCAATATGCTTTTTTCTTGACTACAATATTTTTCACAAAATGAGTTCACGCTCATGAATATTTCACTTTAATTTTAGCGCTTTCTTTGTGAAAATTTACAGCTCTATGGTAACATGAAATTGGCTGTTTGTGAATTCACGAACTAGCGAGGTATTAGGTAAAGGAGGAAACCTGTTGAAGAAATACGTTCTCAAGCGTCTTGCTCTAGGACTTTTTACCATTATATTGACTTTTGTCCTGACCTTTTTCTTAATTCGATTAGCTCCGGGGGATCCCATTAAACTACTTGCCGGAAGAGAAAATCCTAACCAGCAAATGATTGAAAAGATTCGGATGGAGTATGGTTTAAATCATCCTCTCCACATCCAATTTTGGCATTATTTACGCAATTTATTACGTGGAGATTTAGGCTTTTCGTATAAGAATAACGTGAGTGTCTGGTCGATTCTATCCTCACGCCTTAAACCGACACTCATTTTAACATTATCATCGACTATTTTGTCTGCATTGATCGGCACGGCGCTGGGGATTTATTCCGTTCGCAAAGACAACCGGACACTTGATCGGACCTTAATCAATATTTCTTACTTTATTGATGCAATTCCGAGCTACTGGCTTGGGATGGTCTTAATTATTATTTTCGCCTCTCTCTTAGGATGGTTCCCAACCTCTGGGATGCAAAATGTCCGGATGCGCTATACTGGAATGCGACGCGCCTTGGATATTGGTTACCATATGGTACTGCCAGTCCTAACAATTGTTATTATTCAAGTTCCAATCTATTTTCGTGTCGTACGTACTTCGATTTTGAATGTGATTGGAGATGACTATATTCAGCTCTTCCGAGCCGCTGGCATGCAAGACAATCATATCTTTAATCGTTATGTCTTAAAAAATGCCGCCTCACCAGTCATTGTTCTTTTCGGGTCGTCATTGGCTTTTACACTCAGTGGGGTCTCACTGATTGAAATTATCTTCGGTTGGCCCGGCATGGGGCGATTAATCATCGATTCAATCAATGTTCGAGATTATATGGTATTGAATGGGATTTATTTAATTATCTCAATTTCAGTAATTATTTTTATGATTTTAATTGATATCGTGCAGGCGATGGTTGACCCAAGAATTAGAATGAGGTGATTCAACTGAAAAAATGGACACGTATAAAGCAGCAAATCAATCAATCAACCGAGCTCAAAGTAGGACTTTTTTTCTTGCTGATTTTAGTTTTGATTGCAATTTTTGCCGATGTTATTGCTACACATGATCCGACCTTTTTGAATGATGACTTACTCGCACCCCCTTCTAGGACTTATTTATTCGGAACGGATGCATTAGGACGTGACCTATTCAGCATGGTCATCTTAGGCACTCGGACCTCTTTATCCATTGGATTAATTGCTGCCTTAATCTCGAATCTATTAGGAATTATTATCGGAGCCATTGCTGGATATTACGGCGGATGGTTTGACCGACTTATCGCGGAAGTCATCAACGTATTTATGATGGTCCCAACTTTCTTCCTTATCATTATTGTTGTAGCCTTGTATGGCTCTAGTATTCTAAATATTATTTTAGTAATTGCGCTGACGAGTTGGACGGGCGCTGCTCGCATGATGCGCTCGCAAGTGATTGCCCTTAAAGAACGCACCTTTATTAAAAGTTTGATTACCTTGGGTGAATCTGATTGGCGAATTATTACCCGTCATATCGTACCCAATGGTATCTATCCAATTATTACTAGTGCCGCTAGCTCGGTATCCGGTGCGATTCTCTACGAATCAGCCCTTTCTTTCTTAGGGTTGGGTGACCCTTTACAACCTAGTTGGGGACGAATTGTCTATAATGGTAAATCCTACTTAACCCGAGCTTGGTGGGTAGCTCTGTTTGGTGGATTGTTCTTAGTTATTACCGTCTACGCTTTTCACTTAATTGCCGAAGGCTTCAATCAAATATCTAATCCACTGAGACAGGAGGAGTTATAAATGAGTTTACTGCAAATTCAAAATTTGAATGTCTCCTATCTTCAGGCTCAAGGTGAGAATCAAGTCATTCACGATGTCTCACTGACTTTAGATAAAAATACCACTTACGGCATTATTGGCGAATCTGGTAGCGGAAAAACAACATTGATGAACGCCGTTCTCCGATTATTAAACCCTAAACAAACCCGTGTGAGTGGCAGTGTACTTTTTAATTCGGTGGATTTATTATCGATGGAACCCGAAACTTTGAATCGGATTCGCTGGGAAGAAATTTCTGTCGTCTTCCAAAATTCAATGAACATTTTAAGCCCGGTACATCGCATCGAACAACAATTACGCGATATTTACTTAACGCACCGGCCACATACGCCAAAGGATACTATCGATCAACGAATTATTGACTTATTTACCTTACTCCATCTCGATCCAATTGTAAGGAAACATTATCCACACGAACTCTCTGGCGGGATGAAGCAACGCGTCTCGATTGCAATGAGCTTATTATTCGAGCCACAACTGATGATTCTCGATGAAGCGACCACTGCTCTCGATGCAATCACCCAAAATCGTATCCTCGATGAACTCAAAAAACTTCAACTAGATTACGACAATACAAAGTTGATCATTACTCACGATTTATCCGTTGTTCGGCAAATTTGTGAAGAAGTATTTATTCTAAAAGATGGGCGATTGGTTGAAGCAGGACCTGTTGAACAAGTCTTTCATAACCCTACCCACCCCTATGCACAGCAACTTGTGGCCGATTACCAACGACTGATTCAGTAGGAGGATTCGATGCAACCGATTATTCAAGTAACTAATTTAACGAAAATCTTTACCGATAAGATTCATCATCATCAAATTAAAGCAGTCGATCAGTTAAATTTTTCCATCCATCCGCAACAAAAAGTAGGCATTATCGGGGAGTCTGGCAGCGGCAAGACAACCCTGTTAAACTTGCTAGTCGCCTTAGATCAAGCAGATGACGGCGCGATTGAAATTGATCAAAAATCACTTTCTGATTGGCTGAAACATCGCAAAGCCTTTCGCCGCAAAATCCAAATGATCTATCAAAACCCTTACGAAGTCTTTGATCGGCGTCAGACCATTCAGGAAATTTTAATGCAGCCTTTGCGGATTCACCAAATTGGGAACTCGAACAAAGAGCGTTTAGCGATCATTGACCAAGCCTTGGCTGATGCAGGTTTCACTCCGACGGATCATTACTTATTACGCTATCCGCATGAATTGTCTGGTGGACAGTTACAGCGAATTTCTATTTTACGTAGCTTACTCATTCGTCCCGATATTATCGTAGCCGATGAGCCGGTATCGATGCTGGATGTTTCCATTCGCGCCAGTGTCTTAGAAACGTTGCTAGATGCACATCAAACTCAACAAAATACCATGATTATCGTAAGCCACGATATTTTAAGCTTACGTAATATCGTGGACCGCTTATTTATTATGTATCACGGCCAAATTATCGAAGATATTCCTGCGCATCAATTATTAACAGAAGCACGCCACCCGTATACCCAAGTGCTAATCTCAAATGCCCATGGCAAGGAGGTGACAAATGAAGCCTTAGATCGCATGATCCATGCTTTCAACCAGGACTATGGTCAACACGAAAGTACGGAAATGATTGAGATTAGTCCGAATCATTACTTAAATTGTTCTGTCGAATAGATTTATTAGAAAGGAATTACTATGAAAAAGATTAAAAAACTCATCGTAACACTCTTATGTGTGTTCCCTTTAATCAATACGATGGCAATGGGCTCAGTGCAAGCTCAAGACCCAGTAGAAGGTGGAACGCTCGTCGTATCAACCGCTGCTGAACCTGAGACATATAATCCTAATGCTGCCCCAAACAACGCAGCTAAAGTTGTCATCGAAAACGTCATGAATAAACTCTTGAAAATTAACGGCTACAGCGAAATCGTTCCAGATATTGCAGAGAGTTATGAATTTTCAGAAGATGGCTTAAACTTAACATTCCACTTAACACCCGACGTTAAATGGCACGATGGCGAGCCTTTCTCTGCTGAAGACGTTAAATGGACGTTTGATCAAATCTTAAGTGAAGAAGGATTTGCAGCAAGTTCATTAGCTGACATTGAAGAAGTCGAAGTGATCGATGAAAACACCGTTAACTTCAAACTATCTGAACCGAATGCAGGCATTTTAAGCGCTATCGCATGGCACGGAACGCAAATTATGCCAAAACATATTTATGAAGGAACAGATTGGTTAGATAACGAAGCCAATCAACATCCGATCGGTACAGGTCCATTCAAATTCAAAGAGCATATTCCCGGAGACTACCTAGTCCTTGAAAAGAACGAAGAATACTTCAAAGAAGGACCTTACTTAGATGAAGTCGTGGTTCGCTTTATCCCGGATGGCGATGTAGCTTACCAAGCTTTCTTAAATGGCGAAACCGATGAAAACCGTAACGGTGTACCGGCAGATGAAATTCCAACGATGGAAGAAAATGAAGATTACGTTGTGACCGATATCTCCTTCCCGAATATGGGGAACATCGTCTTCAATATGAAAGACGGAATTTTCACCGATAAAAAATTACGTGAAGCCGTACTTTACGCGATTGATCGTCAAGATATGTTAGAGAAAAACTACCGTGGTAATGGATCCATTGCAGAATACTATATTCCTTACCAATATGCTTGGGCATTAAATGAAGACGCGAAAGTTCCAGAACGTGACGTTGAACGTGCACGCGAACTCATTGAAGAAGCTGGCTATGAATTAAATGAAGATGGCTACTACTTTGAAACAACCATCGATACCTATCCAGGATGGGATAACTTTGTTCCAATCTTAGCGCAACAACTCGAAGAGGTTGGCATTAAGTTAAACCACAACTCAATGGATGATGGTTCATATGACGAAAAAGTCTTAGAACAACAAGACTTCGAATTAACAATGCACCAAGGATACATTGGACCGGACATCTCTGCTTTAGCTTATAAATACGGAACCGGCCAAGCAATGAACTACGGCATTTATAGTTCTGAAACGATGGATGCATTACTTGAAGAAGGAAATCGTGAAGTCGATCCAGAAAAACGCGCTGAAATCTACCGTGAAATCCAAGCACTCTTAGCTGAAGAATTACCAACCATTCCAACTTGGAACTGGGGTGCAAAATTAGTTACTAAAGCTTATGTGAAAGGACACCCAATGGCAGATCAAGACAGCCGTAAAATTAACGGTGAAATTGAATTTACCAATGTGTGGTTGGATAATACCAATGAATAAGTCCTGATTTAAATTCTGCATACTTCAGGCGAAGTATGAGCTTGACAAAAGATAAACCCTCTCAACGGAATCAAACCGAAGAGAGGGTTTTGCATTGTTCTAAGACCGCTTTAGTGTATGTCCATTAAGCGTGATATTTGGTATAATTAACTCTCAGTAGATTATAAAGGAGTTCTTGATTCTATGAGCACACTTAATCCGCAAGATGTTTTTCTTCGCTTACTCGTGACTGTTTTATGCGTTAGCTTAATTGGTTTTGACCGTGAGCGCAGTGGCCGTTCCGCTGGACTTCGGACACACCTGATTGTCGCTGTTAGTGCCTGCATGATTACATTAATTCAGCTCGAATTAACTGAAAGTGTGATTGAATTTAATCGCGCTTATCCAGACCTATCTGGTATCATCAGTTCAGATCCGTCCCGCTTAATTGCTCAAATTGTTAGTGGCATTGGCTTTCTTGGCGCGGGAACCATTATTATCAATCGCAATGCGACCGTAACGGGGCTAACTACAGCAGCAACCCTTTGGGGTAGTGCAGCCTTAGGGATTGGAGCAGGTCTTGGATACTTTACCATTGTGATATCAAGTACAATTGTAATGTTATTTATTTTAATTGCGATCAATCTGATGCTTACCGATCGTTCCTATGTCTTAGATATTTACTTTAATGAACCACGTTCGAAGTTGAAAGATTTGCACGATATTATCGACCGCAATCATTTGAAAGTCAAAGATATTATCATCTCAACAAATAGCGGCAGTTATCACTATCAATTTAAGATGACTGGAGATCGACGTAAGATTGATGTCGAAGCCATCACACGCACGATTTGGGATGAAGTGGCCAACGTTAAGAGTGTCACCTTTGTCTAATTTAGCGATTCAGCTAGGATATTGTCCTAGCTTTTTTATATTAATCATCTACTTTCTTATCGCATTCATAATATTTTGAAGGAGTTGAACCCTATGAAATACTCAAACCCTTATTACCGAAAAATCAAAAATACTTACCCACTCCTTGTTTCCTGCCAACACTGCAAACAAGCCATCGCCTTGTATCAAAAAGGGGGACGTGGCAATCTAATTAAACTGCAAGTCCCACGAATTATTGAAGCTGAATTCGACCTGACAACTCTTGCAAACGCCCTGCTCTGTCCGAATTGCCAGCAACAACTTGGCTCATTAGCCGATTATCGTGGGAACCCAACTTACTTTTTGTTGCGAGGGATGACGCATAGTAAACGGGTGCGGTGACAATTTTTATAGAAAATTATTAGAAAAACTCAACGAATCAAATGTTTCGTTGAGCCATATTTACAGATATTCGAGTTGTGGGATAGACTGTATTAATTGTTTTGTATAGTCATGCTGTGGGTCGTCAAATAAAGCTTCTGTATTATTCATTTCTATTATTTGACCTTTTTGCATTACAATCGTTCGATGGCACACTTCTCGAACAACTCTCAGGTCATGACTAATAAATAAATAACTCACGCCTGTCTCTTGTTGGATACGATCTAATAATTCCAAAATTTGCTTTTGAATTGTCACATCTAGAGCAGAAACTGCTTCATCCAACACAATTGCTCGGGGCTCTACTATCAATGCCCGTGCAATCGCAACACGTTGTGCTTGTCCACCTGAAAATTCTCCAGGATATTTTTTCATAGCATCCACTGGGAGACCAACTTGAGGTAAAATCATCTCAATCTTTTTTAATCGCTCTGCTTTACGGAGATCCGTCTGAATTATCAGTGTTTCATCAAGTATTTGTTGGACAGTTAATCTAGGATTCAACGATGAGATGGGATTTTGAAATACCAATTGAATAGGTGGACGCAAATCTAAATTCCGTTCTACAGTTCGGTGATCATTATCATAGTATGTTAATGTCCCCGAATCTATAGGAAGCATCCCAATAATTGCATTGGCTAAAGTAGACTTGCCCGAACCGGATTCTCCAACAAGACCCAATGTTTCATTTGCTAACCATTCCATCGTAATATTATCCAGTGCTTTTGTTTCTTTTCCTGTCTTACGATTCAAAAAAGTCTTATTTAATTGATGTGCCGTCACAATTTTTTGATTCATATCCTTCACCTACCCTTGCTTAAACCAATGGTTTTCTGATACTTCTATCACAACACCTACTGATTTTTCAATCGATTCTCTTCGATATTTTTCAGCTATTTCTTTTCTTTTTTGCAAACTTTCCCGCTGTGATTCGGTAAGACCTGGAATCGATTCAAATAAATTGATCGTATAAGGATGCATGGGGCTCGTAAAAAGGTGCTCTGTTGGCGCATACTCTACTATCTCACCCTGCCTCATCACTGCAATATGATCACATAATTTTTGAGCAACTGAAAGATCATGCGTAATAAATAAAATACTTAAATCAAATTTTTTATTTAATGACTGTAATAACCTAATAATATTCGCTTGAATCGTCACATCAAGTGCAGTTGTAGGTTCATCTGCAATTAAGAGCGACGGATTTTTTGCAATGGCTAGCGCAATCATGACGCGTTGTTGCATTCCACCGGATAGTTCATGAGGGTATGCACCCAATACTTGATCCACTTGATCTGCTCTAAATCCAGATTGAAGTAATAATTCTTCTGACTGATGTTTTAATTCGACTCGGTTCGCAGAACGATTCATCCTAATGCTTTCATATATTTGTTTTCGAATCGTACTAAGAGGATTCAATGAGTTCATTGGATCTTGGAAAATCATTGAAACATTGTGACGATAATAATTTCTTAATTTTTGATTTGAATAATCAAGAATGTTTTCTTGATTAAATAAAATCTCCCCTGAATAAGTAAACAGCTGTTCATCATTTAGTCGAGCTAAGGATTTACCGGTTAGACTCTTCCCGCTCCCACTCTCTCCGACCAAACCGATAATATGACCCGGTTCAATTTTCAAGTTAATATTATTGACCAATGTTTTCCCTGATTTCAACGCAATTGACATATTTTTTAGCTCAATTTCGTTCATAATGACTCACCACCTAATCACTTTGCTTGCGTTCTAACTTAAGTCGCATGCCTTCACCAAAAATATTAAATCCCAGTACAGAGATTAAAACAGCGAGTGCCGGCAATAGCACAATCCACCACGCTTGAAAAATAACATTTTTCCCACCTTGAATCATGTTCCCCCAAGACGCAGTTGGAGGCGCAATTCCTGCTCCTAAGTAACTCAATGATGCTTCACTTAAAATCGCATTTGCAAATACAAAGCTGCTTTGTACTAATAAGCTTGGGACCACATTCGGGTAAATATGCCGCCACAAAATTCGGCTTGTAGAAGCTCCTATGATTTTCATTCCGACGATATAAGGTTCATTCATTACTTGTATCGTACTGGCTCGTGCAATTCGAGTCATGATTGGAATAGAAATTATCGTCAAAGAAATCATAATATTTTGAATGGAACCACCAAAAACACTTGTTAAAGCAATTGCTAGTAGGATACCTGGGATTGCCATTAAACCATCTATGAATCGCATTAGAATATTCCCAACTTTTGGATACCAAGCACCATACATACCCAATATAGAACCTATCACAAAAGAGGCAAGTGTTGTAACAAAACCAATCGCTAACGAGATTTTACCTCCCGTCATCAAACGGGCTAACAAATCTCTTCCAAATTCATCGGTACCAAAAATGTAGGTGCCGAAAGGTTGAGATAACCTTCCCGCCACTGTCATCTGGTTCGGATCAACCTGATAGAAAATTGGAGCGATAAAACTCATCATTACCATAAAACCAATCATTACTAAACCAATGATAATTAACATTTTGCTCTTAGATGATTGCTTCATGATTGATCACTTCCTTCATAACGAATTCGTGGGTCTATTAGAGCATAACTGATATCTACCAACAAATTAATTAAAATATACGTTACGCTAATTACTAGTATCACCGCTTGGATGACTGCATAATCACGTCTAGAGATACTATTAATTAATAGTTGCCCTAATCCTGGAATGCCAAAGATGGTTTCAACGATAATTGACCCAGCTAATAGACTTCCGAGACTCTGTCCAATAGCAGTAATAATCGGCACTAATGAATTTCGCAAAATATGATGGTAAAATAAATGCCACTTCGAAACTCCTTTTAAAGTTGCACTTAAGATAAACGGCTGATCCAAAATCCGTATCATTGCTGCACGAGACATCCTAGCGATATAGGCAGCCTGTCCAATGCTAATAGACATAGCTGGTAGAATTAAATATTTCAAATGCTCTGACCACCCCATCGATAAAGGACGATATCCTGATACTGGGAGCACTTTGAGCATAACTGCAAAGATAATCAGATTAATTAATGAGATTACAAAGCTAGGAACACCTTGCCCAATCAAATTAATCGTAACTATGAGTTTATCAATTACGGTATTACGATAAAAAATACTTATAATAGCAAAGGTCATTCCTACAATCGCTGAGATAAGTCCGGCAACAAGCGCTAATGAAACGGTTGCCCTAATATAATCAACCAGAATATCCTTTACAGGCCCCCCCATAAAGTATGACTCTCCTAAATCACCTTTAAATGCTTTAAATAACCAATCTAGATATTGCTTCAAGAATGGTTGATCCAAGCCAAGCTGAGCATTTAGACGAGCGACCTCTTCTGGTGTTGCTTCAAGCCCTAAAATTGATGAAGCTGGTCCTCCAGGTATCGAATGCATAATTGAAAAAATTAAGAATGTTACAATGAGAATTACCGGGATAACGCTTATAATTCTCCGAAAGAGGTATTTCAACATAATAATCCTCCTCGTATAATAAATGTAGTCTTAAATGAATGATTTTTAAGACTTTAAACTTGTTACCCCTTTCGGGGTATAATTGTTTGTAAAG
>NZ_PKHE01000019.1:0-29505 GCF_002847645.1 Falseniella ignava | reverse complement strand
TTTTAGGAATTCTATGGCTCTTTTTCAATATAAAATAAAAAATGATGCCAATGAGTTTTCACTCACCAACATCATTTATTATAGAACCAAAAAAACCAGACCCCGATTACGGGATCTGGTTGAAAGATCTATTAGATTAATTGGTTAGACTAATTAGTTTTCTTCTTTTTTAGAAGCTACTAAGCCTAATCCAGCTAATACAGATAATGCTGCTCCACCGAAGATTGCGAATGAAGATACTTCACCTGTTTCAGGTAATTTTTCTTTCTTATCTTCTTTCTTAGCTTCTTCTTTTTTACCTTCTTCAGGTTTAACTTCTTTAGCTGGAGTTTCAGGTTTTAAGTTCACTGAGAAGTTTACATCTTCAGCTTCTTTAATGATTGCTGCTACTTCGTTAGCTGATTCAGCATTTAAAATAGCTTTAGTGAAGTGTTCAACTTCTGCTTTTGTTAAAGCTTTTAATAACTCTAAGCGAGCAAGTGCTTCTGCTTTAACTGTATCTAAGTCTTTTTCTGGTGTTTCTGGTTTTGGTTCTTCTGGTTTTGGTTCAGCTGGTTTTTCAGGAGTTTCTGGTGCTACCGCTGAATCAACGAATAAGCGATAGTAGTAACGTCCATCTGCACCTTGGCTAACTTCGAATGCGTTATTGATTGGATCGTTTTCTAATGCTTTTTTCGCTGCTGCTTCAGCTTCTTCTCTTGTTGCGTATCCATCAACTTCTGCTTCTGGAGCTTCTGGAGCTTCAGCTTCTTCTGTAGATAATTCTACATAGTATTTATTATCTGCACCTTTTACAATTTTATAAGATTTGTTAACTTTATCTGTTTCTAAGTGCTTTTTAGCTGCTTTATGAGCATCATCTTCCGTATCAAATGGAATTTCAGTGATGTGAAGCTCTTCAGCAGGTGTTAATGGTGTTACTTCTGGAGCAGGTGTTTCTGGAGTAGTTGTTTCTTCTACTACTTCAGGAGATAATTTAACATACCATCCACCAAACTCTTGAACAACTTTACCAGAGTTATGGATGATACCTTTATATTCATCTAAGTATGCTTTAAGAGCATCTTCAGCTTCTTTTTTAGTTTCAAATTTTTTACTTGTTAATTTTTCAGCTTCTTCTGGTGCTTTTATTTTTTTATACTCGTCAATTGTTACACGAGGTTTTTTTTCATCTTCTGGAGCAGGTGCTTCTGGAGCAGTTGTTTCTACTTCTGCAGGAGAAAGAACATAGATCCATTTTCCTGCAAGGTTTTGAGAAACAGTAAATGATTTGTTTAATGTATCTGTTTCTAAAGCTTTTTTAGCTGCTGCTTCTGCGGCTTCTTCAGAATCAAATCCTACTTCGTTGTCTCCTTTTTCTGGAGCTTTTTCAGTTTCTTCTCCTACTTGTGCAGATTCTTCAGCTAATACAACTGGAGCTACTGTTCCTGCAAGTACAAATGCTGCAGAAGATAATGCTGCTAATTTAACTAATGATTTTTTCATTTAGAATACTTCCTTTCGTAAAATGTATCTTAATTTAACTTATAATTTCAGTTGAAGAATTATTTTTCTTCTTTGAATTTAGGAGCAACTAAACCTACACCAGATAATACTGCTAATGCAGCTGCACCGAAGATTGCGTATGAAGTAGCTTCACCAGTTTCTGGTAATTGCTCACCTTTTGAAGCAGCTTTTCCTGATTCTTTACCAGCTTCTTTTTCTGCTTCTTTTTCAGGTGTTACTTCTTTTTTGTCTTCGCCTTCCACTTCGATACTTTTATCTGTATCTTGTAATATACCTTCTACGTAGTTTTTGATTGTACCTTTAGTACCTGCTACTTTTTCGTAAGTAGTGAATACGTAGTATTTACCGTTTTCGAACATTGGGAATGATCCTGGGAATGCAGCCATTGCATCTTCGAATGTATCGAATTCATGAACAAAACGAGGTGCTTTGTTTGTGTAAACTACATATTTACCAGTTTCTGAATCGTACATTGGGTTAGCATCTTCACCAAATGCTTCATATGCTTCTTGAACTGTATCAAATGAGTATTGTAAGCGTGGTGCTTGGAATGCAAATACATAGTATTTACCGTTTTCGTACATTGGGTCTAAGTTAGGGAATGCATTTAATGCATCTTGTACGTTATCGAATACGTATGTTTTACGTCCGCCACGGTTTGTGAATACTACATAGTCTTCAGTTGCTGGATCGTACATTACGAATGCATCTGGATAAGCATCTACTGCTTCACCTAAAGTTTTGAAGCGACGTCCAACGTTTTCAAATGCGTTAACTGGCGCATCTTTGTCAACTTTAGCGTCTGCTCCGTAAGGGTCAGTTGGGTCTACTGTAGTTTCAGCTGGAGCTGGAGTTTCTGTTGTTTCACCAACTTTTGATGATTCTACAAAGAATTGACCGTCTTTTTCAACAACTGTAAGTGTTTCACCTGGATCTACGTTTTGGTTAGCCCAGTATTGTGCTGATTCAGCATCGCTGAATGCAGGTGATACAATTTGTCCTGCTAATGCAGCAGCTGATCCTGCTAATGTTAATGCAACGGTTGTTGTTGCCATTAATTTAACTAATGATTTTTTCATAATAAATACCTCCATTTGGTACTATAAATTTATTTTTTGGATAGGGTTTTCCCTTTCCTCACTTATAACTATACGCAATTCTTAAGAAAAAGTAAAGGATTTCTTAAGACTTTTATATTACATTTACCATTTTTTGTTATATTAGCGTAACATTCATTACATGTCTGACTTATTCGGTGAGATTCTGTCATTTTATAGAAATTTATTTAAAAGTACATTCCTAACTGACGCATTTCGCGGTAATCATCGTCTCTTACAGCGAACATCACCGCATCTAAAATTTGCTGATTCACGGAAGTGCGATTGAACACAGCCTGGTAGTTAACTAAGTTCAGGTCTGAATACGAGGGCTTTGGCTCCGATAATTTTGCTCGAAGAACTGAGCTAATCTGCTGCGCGTCGGGTTCGATCCAAGTCGTCACTTTGGGATTGGCATATTCTGGGATGACGCCGAACCGGGTTACTAAGAGCTGCAACCCACTTGCCATCGCTTCTAATAAACTGATTGGCAGGGTCTCATGCTGATAGGTCGTTGGCAAGACAAAGTAATCCATCTGCTTCAACAACCAAGCTTTATCTTGACCTTTAACTGCTTCAATATAATAGACATCATCGAGTGGCTCAATTAATCGTAAGAATTGCGCTTTAACGGCGGAATTAAAGAATTGACCTGCAAAGAAAAATTGGTAACCACTGTCTGCGAGCTGTCTTGATGCTTCAAGCACCGTTAAATAACCTTTTTCTTCGATAAAGTTACTGAAATAAATCACGCGTTTGCCAGTTTTTTGTGCATAGTCCGCCTCACTAATAAACAATTCCGGCGCGATCCCATTCGGAATCGTTCGGAACTTCTCGGCCGGGATCTTAAAGCCTTCAAACATTTGTCGCTGACTGTGACCAAGTAAAATAATCAAGCTGACGCGACGATAGACACGACGATTCAACCAGCGCAGTAGCCGATGTTGTCGCATCAATTGACCATAGTGACGTGTATGGAAATGCGTCACGACACTGGCTCCACTATAGAGCATAAGTTTGAGATAAACTAAATCACGTAAGTTGCCCCATACGGTTGCAGATGGGGTGAAATAATACGTTAACGCTGGCGTATGTAAGATGTGCCAACAATTTTTGAGGAATTGTCGATTATCGGTAATATCCAACGTCACGACATGCTGCTCCCCTAGCATGTGTTTGGCATGCTGGGTAAAATCATCGAGCGCTTGACCTAACCCCGTCTCACTGCGTGATAGTTGGCCAACAATGGCCAAAGGAATCATCTTCTCTTGAACGGTTAAGCTAGCTAGGAAGCACAGCCAAAGCGGATTATAGATTGGGTTGAACAAATGATGGGCAATCACACCGTGAATTGCGAAAATCACCGCAACAAATCCATAAGTCGTCAATCCTTGTCGGAATAATCGTCGAATCAAATCACTAAAATAATACAATGCGAGTAAAGTATAGGCGATTCCAAAGCGTAATAACATTTGTAAATAAGAGCTATCGATAAAGTTGTAAGGCTTCGACGGATCAAATTGGCCGAACCCATTCATCTCGATTACTTGTCCGAAGAATGTCAGTGGATAACTTTCTAAAGCTTGTTGTACTAAATGAAGTCGACCCGATAATAGATGGTCAACGAACTGCCATAAATTATCGGTCTCGCTATAATATCCTGCGAGTCCAATCGAGATGAGTGCCATTATTGGAACCGACCAAGCGAGCCACGTCCCCAAGCGATAACCCCACTGTCTCCGTGATGCGACCGCAATCAAGGCTAATACGACGAGTAAGATCGCATCTAATCGAGTACCAGTCAGTAGATACGTTACGAAAGCGAGGACAAAGCCGATAAGCGTATCCACACGCTGAAGTCGTTGGTGCCGAATCATTAAGTACATACCATATAAGTAGAAAATTAACGATGCGGCATCGGTCGGATACTGTATTCCTAAGGCTAAGCGTGCTGTATACCCATCTTCACGATAAAAGATTCGATTTTCAATTAAACCAACTGCAGCCGATAACAGTGTGATTAGGAAAATAATCCCAACCGTCTTCATAGTCACTCGAACCATTCGATCAATTGGAATATTAAGCGCACCTAACGTCAAAATTAAATAATACAAAATATAATTTTGCCCACCAATGAGGCCCACCAAGATTGAAACTACGACCAAGGGGAGTATATAAAGTAGTTGATTTTTTGTGTACTTTCTGTCATAAAGGCCGAGCCCAATTTTGATTAAAACAAATATTAACGGCACTTTCGATATTGGAGCGAAGATAGCTGGAATAGGGAATGTAGTAATTAATAATAAGTTCCAGGCAATAAACCAAATTAGCGGCCCCAAAAATAAAAGGTCTTGGTGCTCACGTAGTAACTTTAAAAGATTAAGTTGCTTCAATGATTCCATTATGTCACCTCCTGATTGAATTTTCTGAGCATAGTATATCATAATATTATGCGTTTTCAATTTGCTACTTCAGGCAATGTAAAATGTGTTCCTGAGAGATTGGATACAGTGAACCTATCTGGAACTTTGATTCTAGATAGGTTCAGCCGGCAAACCTATCTGGATTAATGATTCTAGATAGTTTCAGGCACCGAACCTATCTGGATTTTCGATTCTAAATAGGTTCAAGCACCAAACCTATCTAGATTTTCGATTCTAAATAGGTTCAAGCACCAAACCTATCTGGATTTTCGATTCTAAATAGGTTCAAGCACCGAACCTATCTGGATTTACGATTCTAAATAGATTTAAGCAGCAAACCTACTTGGATTCCCAAATCCAGGATGATTCGCACAAATTATAATAAATAAAATAGCGCAAGGCGTGAACCTTGCGCTTAATGTATCATGCTTCAATTATTGTTTTTTGTTACGTCGACCTGGAGCAATTAAGAAGATACCTGCAACTACGGCCAATGCCGCTGCTAACATGATAATCCAGTTATTGGTCTCACCTGTTTTTGGTAGGCCTTCTTTCGTTGTTGTTTCAGCCGTTGTCGTCGTTGCTGTTTGAGTTGTTGAGCTTGAGGCTGCAACAACATGTTTTGTGGCTACCGCTGTTTGACCGTTAATGGTTGAGCTAACTTCAATAATATCTCCAGCTTTCAATGGCTCAGATAATTTGACGCTATAAGCACCTTGTTTATCTGCTTTTGTCGTATAAGTTGAAGCAGCATGGGCTGTCTTAAATACTGAACGTGACTGTGCTTTGTGCTTGATTGTCACTGTCACGTGAGCATCTGCTGTTGTAATACCTGATACCACTTGAGAACCTACAGCTACCGGATAAATTGACACACTATGGACTGGCGCTGCTGTCGTATACTCAACAGTTGTTGTCGTTGTCGTCGTTACAGGAGCAGCAGTTGTTGATTCAACCGTTGTTGTGGTCGTTGACGAACTTGCTTCCGTTTCTTCAACCGTAGTCGTCGTTGTCGTACTTGAACTTGTCTCAGGTTCAACAGTTGTGGTAGTTGTTGAAGAACTGGTCTCAGGCTCAACAGTTGTTGTTGTTGTTGAAGAACTGGTCTCAGGTTCAACAGTTGTTGTGGTGGTTGAAGAGCTTGTTTCTGGCTCAACCGTCGTTGTTGTGCTTGAGCTTGTTTCTGGTTCTTCAGTTGTTGTGGTTGACGAACTTTCTTCCGTTACTTCAACGGTTGTTGTCGTCGTTGAGTCTTCCTCTGTCTCTTCAACAGTCGTTGTGGTTGTCGTTGTTGACTCTGTCTCCTCTGGAAGTGGTAGGGCAGATCCAAGTGGAATATCTCCGCCTGCTAAAATACCCACATAAGAAACAACTCCGTTTCCATCTGCATGTTCAGCAAAACCGATGTATTTTAAATCAATGTTCAATAAATTATGTAAATGACCATTAGCCCCATTTGAAAATCCTTGCGCATCAATTAGCGCTTGAACTTCACCGGCTCCCCAACTGTCCGTAATTGCTGAGTAAATGGATGATTGACCTTTTGCTAATATTTCTCCAGCAGGGCTAGGCGTTTGACTAAACACTGTAGACCACTCGGTCCCATTAGGACGGGTATGATGATCTAACCCATTTTCTTGTTCTTTCGCACGAATTTGAGCTGCTTCTGCTAATCCAGGAGCCCAATATACTGCTGAGACATATGCATTTTTATCTGGATAAAGGGCTTGTAAAGACGTTCCGTTGTATGGGAGATTTTGTTCCCAACTTAAAGCGCGGAGTTCCTTCACGGTCTCAATCGCAGCGCTCAAATCTTGCGCTTGCGCTACTGGCATATCTCCAAAAGATACAATACTTGGCACAACATTCGTACTACCTAAGATAAATAAACTACAAATCGTTGCAAACTTTAATAATGATTTACGCATCGTAATCCTCCTCCTTAAAGTCTATTAAATTACTTGTTGCTATCCTTATTATACATCATTTAACGAGAAGAACCCATCTGTATTCATGAATTTTCTGTGAAATCAGCAGCTCTCAAAGCTTCTACCCCACACTGCCTTCCATTTCATAGGCAATGAGACGGTTCAGTTCCACCGCGTATTCCATCGGCAGTTCGCGTGAGAATGGTTCAATAAAGCCTTGGACAATCATCTCGGTCGCTTTCGCTTCATCCAATCCGCGTGACATTAAGTAATAGAGCTGCTCTTCCGAAATTCGTGAAACTTTGGCTTCGTGCTCCAAGCTTACATTCGATGTATGAATCTCGTTAAATGGAATCGTATCCGAGCTCGATTCCTCATCCAAGATAATCGTGTCACATTCAATATGAGAGAATGAACCCGGTGCATTCGCATCAACCCGTAATTGGCCGAGATAGTTCACCGAACCGCCGCCTTTGGCGATCGATTTTGAAATAATCGAGCTGCGTGTATTCGGTGCATTATGAAAAATCTTGGTTCCTGTATCTTGGATTTGCCCTTCATTGGCCATCGCGACACTAATCACATTCCCGACAGCACCCTCACCGTCAAGGTTAATACTTGGATACTTCATCGTTGTTTTGGCGCCTAAGTTCCCATCGACCCACTCAACTTGCGCTCCCGAACCAGCGGTCGCTCGCTTGGTTACTAAGTTGTAGACATTATCGGACCAATTCTGGATGGTTGTATAACGGAACTTCGCATCTTTTTTAACAAAGACTTCAACGACGGCGGCGTGAAGCGCACTGCGTGAATACATTGGCGCTGTACAGCCTTCCACATAATTGATATCAGCACCTTCATCAATAATAATTAAGGTCCGCTCGAATTGTCCGATAGTTTCTTCGTTGATGCGTAGATATAGTTGGAGCGGAATATCAATTTTGACATTTTTCGGAACGTAGATAAAGCTTCCCCCCGACCAAACCGCTGTATTTAAGGCGGCAAATTTATTGTCGTCATAAGGAACTAACGTGCCAAAATATTCTTGGACAAGCTCTGGATATTTTTGAACTGCCGTATCGGTATCGGTAAAAATAACGCCGAGTTTCTCGTATTCTTCTTTCATCCCTTGGTAGACGGCTTCCGACTCATATTGGACGACCGTTCCAGCTAAATAAGCTCGCTCTGCTTCCGGTACGCCGAGTCGTTCGAATGTTTCCTTAATCTTATCAGGAACATCATCCCAACTCCGGACCGGTCCATCGGTCACTTTGCGGTAATATTTATAGTCATTAATATCGAGTGCGGTCAAATCATCTTTACCCCAACGTGGCATTGGCCGTTGGATAAAGTGATGATACGCTTCAAGTCGTATATCGAGCATCCACTGCGGTTCGTTCTTAGCCGCTGAGATCTCACGGACGATTTCTTCAGTTAATCCAGTCCCTGTATCATAGACGGCATGGATATCCTCATCGTAGAAGCCGTACTCGTATTGGCCCTTCTGTGGGACTTCGTGTTCACGTTCTGGTGTTGTCATCGACTAACTCCTTTCGTTGTTCTAAAGTTTAATAAATGTTTAATATGCTAGGGTCGCTGATTACTCAACTTCGTCTTCATCCACCGCTTGTTGGAAAGCTTTCCAGGCAAGCTGGGCACAGCGAATTCGGGCTGGAAATTGCCGGACGCCCTCAATCGCTTGCGCTTCACCGAGTTGGCTAAGGTGCGCAACAGGCTGACCTTGCACGAGCGCATTGAAGTCTTCAATTAATTGTTCTGCTTCTTCTAACGTCTTGCCTTGCAGAACTTCTGCCATAATATCGGCCGACGCCATTGAGATGGCACACCCTTCCCCATTGAAGCAGACTGCTTCAACGCGTTGGTCTACCACTTGAATTTGAACATAGACTGTATCCCCACAACTTGGGTTCAACAAGGTGAATTCATGCGTCGCTCCAGCGAGTTGTCCTCGGTGTTTGGGATGTGTTGATCGTTCAACAATCACCGCTTTATACAGTTGATCCATCCGATTGAGTTTATTAAGGCTCATGGTTAAAGTACTCCTTCGTTAGTTGCACTGCTCTCACAAATTGCTCAGCATCTGATTGCGTATTATAAGCAAAAAAGCTTGCGCGTGCTGTGGCTGGGACTTCCAAGTGTCGCATCAATGGCTGACAACAATGATGCCCAGCACGAATTGCGATGCCGAGTTGATCCATGGCTGTCGCAACATCATGCGGGTGAATCTGATCGATGTTAAAACTAATTACACCAGCATGCTCTCCTGGGTTCTGAGAGCCGTAGATTGTGACACCTTCGATCTCTCTTAGTGCTTGGATCGTCCAATCCGTTAAGGCTTGAACATGTTGGTAAATTTGCGGGCGTCCTACCGAATCAAGGTAGTCCATGGCGGCGCCAAGTCCGATCACTCCTGCAATATTTGGCGTCCCCGCCTCAAAACAATAAGGAGCTGGCTTCCAGTTCGCTTCATATAGTCCTACTTGGTTGATCATCTCACCACCGAATTCAATCGGTTGCGTCTGATGTAGTAATGATTTTTTACCATAAAGAATCCCAATGCCGGTTGGACCGCACATCTTATGTCCACTCAACGCATAAAAGTCGACATCAAGTTCCGTTACATCGAGCGGATGGTAGGCGGCCGCTTGTGCGCCATCGACGACGATAACGCCACCGACCTGGTGAATTCGCTCCGCTAACTGTTGGATCGGCTGCGTAACACCCAAGACATTTGAGACGTGACTAACAGTTAATATTCGCATTTTATCGGTAATTCGTTCCATTGCTTGTTCAAGTTCAATTTGCCCAGTCACTGGATCCACTGGCAAGAAGACCAGCTCGGCGCCAGTTCGCTTCGCAACTTGTTGCCAAGGCACTAAGTTCGCATGGTGTTCGGTAATAGTTAGACCAATTTGGTCACCTGGTTGCAGTATGGATTGGGCATAACCTTGGGCGACCAAATTCAGACTGTGAGTCGTCCCTTTAGTAAAAACAATCTCTTCAGCGGATTGAGCGCCTAGATAGTCAGCCGCGCGTTGGCGCACCCCTTCGTATGCTTCCGTTGCCATATAAGACAACGTATGGGGGCTGCGGTAGACATTGGCATTCATCGTCTCATAGTAATGCTCAATCACATCAATCACTTGCTGCGGTTTTTGGGTTGTCGCCGCATTGTCTAAATAAATAAGTGACTCATCATTTACTTTTGTCGTTAAAATTGGGAAATCTTGGCGAATCTTTATGCTATTGATCATGCTAACGTCGCCAACTTCTGTTCGATCGATTCGATTAAAGCTTCACGGTCTTCCGCTAGCGGAATTGCTTGGATAACTTGACCTAAGAAGCCACGGATCACTAATCGTTCAGCTTGTTTACGTGTAAGTCCGCGACTCATTAAGTAAAACAGTTGGACAGGATCTAGCTGACCTACCGAAGCAGCGTGTCCTGCTTGGACTTCAAATTCATCAATCAATAAGATTGGGTTCGCATCGCCACGCGATTCATCCGATAACATTAAAATACGAGATTCTTGTTGGGAGTTCGCATCTTTGGATCCCTTAATAATATGACCAATTCCGTTCATCGTTAAGGTTGATTGGTCCAATACGACTCCATGTTGGAAAATTTCCCCGTCGCTATGGTTGGCATAATTCGTTACTTTCGTATCAATGACATGCTTTTGTTCACCGTGAGTAATTGAGACAATTTTGACTTCGGATTGGCATGCTTCACCGTGTAAGTCAACATTATAATCCGAAATCGTCGTTCCGTTATTTAAAGCCCCGACCGCCCAATCAATTTGACTATCTCGCAATTGGTAGGCATTACGACGCAAATAAGTCGTGATGGATTCGCCCATCGAGTCAATCGCAGCATATTGAATGCGACTCGCTGGTTGCGTAATGATTTCTGTTACAATAGTCGCATTACTTGGTGCTTCTCCAACGCTTGATAAACGTTCCATATATTGCATCGCACTTTGTTCTTCCGCCACAATTAAAATGTGTGGGTGATAAGACGACGTCGTTCGGGCATCTTGAATTAAATGAACTTGTACTGCCCGTTCAATCTGCACGCCTTTTGGTAAATAGACAACGACGCCACTGCTCATTAACGCTTGATGCAAGGCAGCATATTTATCATGTTGGTACGGCAAGGCTTGCGTCATCAACCATTGTTCGATTAATTTGGGTTGTTGTTGCATCGCTTCTTCGAGCGTTAGAAGTAGGACACCCGCTTCAGCCAGTTCCGGGGCGAGCTCACGATGGATCAATTGATTATGGAATAAGATAATGCTTGCTGCTACTTCTTCTGACGAAACAGACTTAACATGATCTAAGAGTTCCGCCGGCACTTCATGCTCTTTGCGTTCATAGCCTGATGTTAGGTCGAACGTCCGAGAAATTTTACCCCGTTCAACTTTTGGATAAGGTAAGCTTTCATATAAATCTGCCGATTCTTGACGGCGGTCGAGCACCCATTGCGGCTCGTTCGCTTGGCTTGCGACTTGCGCAATTTGGCAAGCTTGTTGAAATGATGCTAGCACTTACATTCCCTCCTCTTGGGACAGATCGAGATTTAATTCTTCTGCTAAGCCACGGTAACCGTCAGCTTCCAATTGAACGGCTAACGCTTTGTCGCCGGTCACAACCACTCGACCGTCCATCATAATATGGACATAGTCTGGCTCGATATAATCCAATAAACGTTGGTAGTGCGTAATAATTAACGCACCGAAGTCATCACGCTCCATACTGTGAATCCCATTGGCCACAAGGCGTAACGCATCAATATCAAGACCTGAGTCAATCTCATCTAAAATCGCAAATTTCGGTTCAATCATTAACATTTGCAAAATCTCATTACGCTTCTTCTCTCCGCCTGAGAAACCTTCATTCAAGTAGCGTTCTGCCATTTCTTCTTTCATATCGAGCAGCGCCATCTTCTCATCTAATTTCTGAATAAATTCCATCACACCGATGCTGTCGCCTTCTTCGCGCTGTGCATTGATTGCCGCACGAATAAATTCCGCATTGGTAACTCCGGTAATTTCGCTTGGGTATTGTACCGCTAAAAACAGTCCGGCTTTAGCGCGTTCGTTCACTTCTAGTTCTAATATATTTTGACCGTCTAAAAGGACTTGGCCTTGGGTAACTTTATAAGCAGGATGCCCCATGATAGCTTGGGCCAAGGTAGACTTTCCTGTTCCGTTCGGTCCCATAATGGCATGAATCTCTCCGCTAGACATCTTTAAGTTGACGCCTTTCAAAATTGACTTCCCTTCAACTTCAACGTGTAAATCAATAATTTCTAATGTAGACATGTGATACTCCTTCTTATCTAAATTCAATTTGTGTTAGCCGTTCATTGGAATGCCGAGCGCAATCCGTGCATAACGTGACATTTTCGTCAAGTCCCATGGTGGGTCAAACGTAATCTGGCACTCCACCGTTTCAACTCCTGGCAGGTGCTCTAAAGCAAACTTGATATCTCCGACAATATAATCGACTAATGGGCAGCCCATCGTAGTCAAGGTCATAATGACTAAACATTTGCCGGCTTCATCTAAGGTAACTTCATAGATTAGTCCCATATTGACGATATCGATCCCAAGCTCAGGGTCAATCACCTTCGTCAATAAGTCGAGAATCTCCTTCTCACGTCCGATTGCCTGATCGTGAAATTGAATATTGTAATGTTGGTTCATTCGCATCGGCCCCTCCTTCGAGTCTTTTTAGCACAGCTTAATATACCTTATACAGTATAGATGGAAACGACGTATTTATCAATTAAGACGCGACGTTGCTGTCGTGCTCAGTTGGGACTGGGTCGACCTTATCCACACATCAATTAATATTTTAAATATTTTTCATATCAAGCCAAATAGTTGCGAAAATTACGGAGAAAGGTATACTTAATTTAACCTATTATAAATAAGGAGGAGTATCTATGAAATACATAGTAGTTGGGACCTCTCACTTCGGTTACGAAGTAGTGCAGACCCTATTAAAGCAAGAACCTCAAGCTGAAATCCATTTATACGAACGTGGTGATGATGCGTCATTTATGGGTTGAGGTAGCCAATCTTATATAGAGGGGACCTCTAAGAGCTTAGACGAATTACACTTTGCCAATAAAGCATCTTACGCATCACAAGGCATCCATATTCACTGTGGCAGCGATGTTGTCGGTGTGGATCCAGAAGCGAAGACCGTTACGGTGAAAGATCACGATGGTGAACATCAAGAGTCATACGACAAACTATTACTAAGCCCAGGTGGGGTGGCTGTGAAACCACCTCTTGAAGGTGTAGATCTTGATGGCATTACAACGTTCCGTGGGCCAGAAGATACGCAAGCTGTGAAAGACGCAATGAAGACTGCAAAAACAGCAGTCGTTGTCGGTGGTGGCTACATCGGGCTAGAAGTTGCGGAAGCTTTAGCACTCGAAGGCATCGAAACAACCATTGTTGACTTAGCAGACCGCATCTTGAACACTTACTTAGATACTGAGTTTACCGATATTTTAACGGAACACGCACGTCAAAAAGGTGTTAAATTTGTAGGTGGCGAGCGCGTTGAGAAATTCACCGGCAATGAAGCGGGACACGTTCAATCAGTTGTAACTGATAAAGGTGAATACGCTGCGGACTTAGTCGTTCTATCAATGGGTGTGAAACCAGACGCAGGCTGGTTGAAAGATACCTTGAAGATGGATGATCATGGCTACATTGAAGTGGACGAATACTTACAAACTTCTGCCGACGATGTCTACGCAGGCGGGGACTCAACCTATATTCCATACGGACCAACTGGTAAGCCATTCCCAATTGCTTTGGCAACGATGGCGCGTCGCCAAGGGGTTGTCGCAGCCATGAACGCATTAGGCCATCCAATGAAGATGCCATCTATGAATGGAACTTCTGCCTTACGTTACTTCGATTATAACTTTGTAACAACCGGCCTATCTTCATCCAACGCCGATCAATATGATGGTGAAGTCGCAAGTACTTATGTTGTAGAGAAACGCTATCCAGACTTTATGCGTCAAGAGGACAATGAAATTATGATGAAAATCTTCTATGATGCGAGGTCACATCGCATTTTAGGTGGACAATTGATGAGTAAACACGATGTTTCAGATGGAATTGTTGCCCTATCAATTGCGATTTCAAGCGAGTGGACCTTAGAACAGTTAGCGTTAGCGGATATTCATTTCCAACCTAACTTCGACCGTCCATGGCATTACCTCAATGTACTGGCAATGGCAGCGCTCGACTGGCCATTCAGTGGTGCAGATAAATTACTCTTTTAAGCTTTACACAAATCCTATATAACAATCAAAGCAGGCTGAATTCAGCCTGCTTTTCTAATGGAATATTTTATTGCGGTTGGAAAGCCCAGTAGTTTAAACTACTATCAATCAAGGTTTGCGCTGCGACGGGTTGAATTGACCAGAAAAATTCTGGTGAATCATTGGGATCATTGAGGTATACATTGTAGCCGTCATAACCTCTAACAACCATGACATGTCCACCTCGCGTAAACGCACCCGGTCCAACAGCGACAATGACCGGGTGGCCCGATTGGATATGATGCATCGCTTGGGTAAAATCATTACCCAGATCGGTCACTTGATAGCCAAAATGCTCCCCAAAATCATGATAGATACTCCACGCCGTTCCTTGATGGTGTAAGTAATACGTATCCCCTGCCCAACGTACAATCGATTGAGGCGAGGAAGGACCGCCATAGTAAGCGTCCACCATCGCGAGCGATGCAATCGCACAGCCATTTTCCCATAACTTACGGGAATCATCAGTGCCATACGATACGTTAGCCCAGCGCGGATCATTTTGATTATAGTAAGGAATATCGATTTGATCGGCTGATTCAAGTGAAGACAGTTGCGCTGGATGACGGGGGATAAAGAGGTGTCCGACATCGGCAGGGCGGTCTCCTCGTTCTTCAATGAGCTGCTCGATCTCTAGTTGATGGTCTAAGTAGTCGGGCGCATATTGTGACGCAACAGATTGATAATAAGCGTAATCGACGGGTGAACCGCCAAAGAAACGCAACCACAAACCAACGAATCCGCCGATGATACATACGATGATTACTAAACTTAAGACGACTTTCCCGGTCGTAAATTGTCGGGTGCGTTGATTTTTGCGCCGTGATGTTGACTTCTTCTTACTGGATTTACGCTTTTTTGCCATCGGTCCACCCCTTTCTTTGATAGTTGAATTATACCATAAATAGAAACAATCTGAGTTGTCGTGTTGTGAAACGCCACAAACTGAAAAACAGGCGTGGTTTCTGTTTATGAGTTGCCATAAACTGAAAAACAGGCGTGGTTTCTGTTTATGAGTTGCCATAAACTGAAAAACAACCGAAGTTTCTGTTTATGAGTCGCCACAAACAGAAAAACCGACGAAGTTTCTGTTTATGAATCACAATAAACAGAAAGCCAACCAAAGTTTCTGTTTATGAATCGCAATAAACAGAAAAACCGACGAAGTTTCTGTTTATGAGTTGCCATAAACAGAAAACCGACCCAGGTTTCGTGTTATGAGTCACCATAAACAGAAAACTACATGTCTTGCATGAAATCAGTGTCTGTATTATCATTCAGTTAGAATTATCGATTGAAAGAGGGCTCATTATGTTAAATATTCAACCGAAAGACACACTTTTATTTATTGGGGATAGTATTACAGATTGTGGACGCCGTGACTTTTTCCAGGCGAATCTCGGCCAAGGTTATGTCAATATGATCGCAGGTGATTTATACCGTAAATTCTTCCATTATCATTTGAATATCATCAATCGAGGAGTTTCTGGTAATACGATTGCAGATCTTGTCGAACGATGGCAAAGCGATTGTCTGGATTATCAACCAGATATTATTACTATTCAAATTGGTATTAATGATATTTGGCACCGATATTCGGCGGAAACACACTTAACACCAGATGGACTAGCTCAGTTTATCGCTCATTACCGTTACCTGATCCAATCAGTCAAAGCACAGAACGCTGCTACCCACATAATTATAGTAGAGCCTTTCTTACTGCCAGAACCTGAATTCAACCAAGCAATGTTAACAGACTTACTCGCAATGAATCAAGCGATTAGCCAACTCGCTGAAGATGAAGCCGTCCTCCTCGTTAAAACACATACGATTATGAATCGGCTGGCGAAAGGGTTAGGTTGCACTACGGTCGCTGGTCAAGATGGAGTCCACCCGACTTCATTTGGGCATGCGCACTTGGCAGAGCGGTGGTTTGTCACCACACGAGTCTAATGTAAAGTATTTCGAATCTGCTTGCTTATTCGATATTTTTCTTTTAAACTATTGTAAGAAAATAATGATTGAGGAGGATTATCATGTCTCTTTGGATGAAAAAAATTGTCTTATTGTTAATGGGTGCCACTGTTCTTACGGCGTGTCAGCCACAAAACAACGCAGCTCCGACTGAATCAACCACCGTTGAATCAACGACCGTGGCGGAAGAAGCTGAACTAGAAGTAACGATTGATATTATCGTAGAAGATGAGATTGTCAACAAAGGAGAGCAAACCTTTAAGGTGGCAGAAGGCGCAAACTTGCTGGATGTTATGAAAGAACACTTTGAGGTTGTTGAAAAAGATGGTTTTATCTCTAAAATTAATGACCATGCCCAAGATGAAAAAGAAAATATTTGGTGGTTATACGATGTGAACGGTAAGATGGCAGAAGTAGGCGCCAATGAATTTATCTTAAGTGATGGCGATCATGTTGAATGGAAATTAACTGCCTTTGAATAAAAATTAATTTAGACCATACAAAAGCTGACTGGATAGGATCTTCCTGTCTCAGTCAGCTTTTTGGGTATTTTATTATTTTTTACGAATAATTTCGACATCGTTATCCGTGTCCTCACCCATTTGAGATTGGTTGAACATCTGTCTTCTTGTATCGTTCGTATCTGATCCCATGCGATGCATCGCTCGACGTTCTTGTTCTTGTTGGAACTTCATCATCGCATTGCGAGAGTTGAGATAGAAAAAGGCTAATCCTCCGATAATAACAACCATAAATAAATAGACCATTGAACTCCCTCCTTGCATGCTTATTGTACTATAATTTTCGATTCTTTGATATAATGGATTATGAAAGGAAGTGAAGTCAGATGGCTGAAACATCGAAAATGCATCGTAGACGTATGGTGCTGCAATTAGGCAATTGGATTGCATGGCTTGGAATGATTGTTGGCATCATCAGTTTCGCTTGGCAACCACAAATCCTCGCGCCGCTCAGTATATTATTTGGCTTAATTGCTTACTTTACCCCTGCTCGAAGCGCTGGTATACTCGCGTTCACAATTGGGCTGTTCTCACAGTGTCTCTTACTCATCTTCTAATTGACAGCTTGAGAAAAAATCGGTATGATAGACAAGTGATTAAGCGGTCGTGGCGGAATGGCAGACGCGCTAGCTTGAGGGGCTAGTGGGATTTACTCCTGTGGAAGTTCGAGTCTTCTCGGCCGCATGTTATATTAATAATATTGAGTTCATAATAAATCGGGTTGATAAAAATCATCAACCCGATCTTTTTATATTATTTCAATCGCTTCAAGCCAATCCGTTCCTTATCAAGATCTAAGCTAATAACTTCAACTTGGACAATATCACCCACGGCGACCGCTTCAGATGGATGTTTGATGTAGCGATTCGAAAGTTGTGAGATATGGATGAGTCCATCTTGTTTCACCCCAATATCAACAAATGCTCCGAAGTCGACAACATTTCGAACGATGCCTTCTAACTCCATCCCGACTTCTAAGTCTCCCATCGTGAGGACATCAGAACGCAGCGTTGGCGCTGCCTGCCCTTCCCGAATATCTGCTAATGGATGCGCCAAACATTGTAGAATATCTTCGGCCGTCGCTTCACCTATTTGGTGTTTTTCAGCAACTTCGCTCGCTTTTAACGCTAAGATGCGTTCAGTCGTTGACTCGGATCCGATGGTATCGAGGGTCAATCCTAAGTCCGCTAAAATCGCAACCGCTGTATCGTAAGATTCCGGGTGAATCCCCGTACTATCCAGTGGGTTATCGCCGCCAATAATTCGCAAGAATCCAACCGCTTGTTCATAGGTTTTTGGCCCTAAGCGTTTGATTTCTTTGATTTGACGACGATTATTGAAGTGTCCAATCTCATTACGCAAAGCAATGGTATTTTTAGCAGTTGCTGCCGTCATCCCAGAGACATGCTCTAAGAGTTGCGCACTGGCAGTATTAATGTCTACCCCGACCTTATTCACCGTAATATTGACAACGAAATTCAACTGCTCATTTAAGTCTTTCTGGTTCACGTCGTGCTGATATTGCCCGACGCCCATTGATTTAGGATCAATCTTAATTAATTCAGCCAGCGGATCTTGTAAACGACGTGCAATCGAAACAGCACTACGCTCTTCGACTTCATAATCAGGGAATTCCTCGCGCGCAATCGCACTCGCACTATAGACTGATGCTCCCGCTTCAGAAATCACGATATACTTCGTATCCAGTTGGTGATTTTGAATCACTTCGGCTACAAATTGCTCACTCTCACGACTAGCCGTCCCATTACCAATCGCAATAATATCTACATTGTAATCTTGAATTAATCTTAATAGTTCATCGGCTGCTTTTTCCTTACGACTGGAACTTCCTTTAAGATGCGGATAGATGATTGCTTTATCTAACACTTTACCAGTTGGATCAACAATCGCTAATTTACATCCGGTTCGGTAAGCAGGGTCAAAGCCCATCACAACTTGGCCTTTCATCGGGGGTTGGAGAAGCAGGTTTTGCACATTATCACCGAATACTTTAATCGCTTGCTCCCCTGCGCGTTCGGATAAGCTATTGCGTAATTCGCGCTCAAGTGCCGGGAAGATAAAGCGTTTATAAGCATCACGGATGGCTTCTTCAACGCGTTCGCGTTGTGAGTCGGTTAATTCATCCATGATATAGCGCTTAATCATATAATTGATCGCTGGCACTTCATCGAGTTCGATTTTAACTGTAATGACGTCTTCTTTCTCAGCACGATTAATTGCTAGAATTCGATGTTCAACAATTTGTTGTACGGGTTCTTGATAATCATAATATTGGCTGTAAACACCTTGCGGGTCGCGTTCTTCATCTTTAACCGAAGTCATTAAGATTGCATTGTAAGCCATATACTTACGGATAAAATCACGAAATTGTGGGTGGTTACCGACTTCTTCTGCTAGAATCTCATGCGCCCCTTGTAAGGCATCTTCGATGGTTTCTACTTCTTCAGATAAGTACTGCTCAGCGATCGCATTTACTTCGCCTTCCCCACCAGTCTTAAGCCATAGCGCTAACGGCTCTAATCCTTGTTCGCGGGCAATCGTCGCTTTTGTCCGACGTGTCTGCTTATATGGACGATATAAGTCCTCTAATTGTTGCAGCGTGGTCGCTTGCGAAATCTCTTGCGCTAATGCATCGGTCAGCTTGTCTTGTTCAGCAATAAGACGTTGTACTTCTTCACGACGCTCTGCTAAATTCATTTGATAACGGTAGCGTTGCTCGATATCACGAATTTGCACTTCGTCTAACGAACCTGTCTGATCTTTTCGGTACCGGGCAATAAAAGGAATCGTACTTCCTTCACTTAGTAAGTTTAGTACAACTTGAATTTGCTTCGGTTGAATCTTCGTTTCTTGACTGATACTTTTAATAATTTCTAATTCATTGATTACTTCGTTTTTTTCTGCTGCCATACGTAATTATTCCAAACTCCTCTACTATTCCAAATACTACAAGCTTTACCTACTGATCATTGGCCTCGTCATAAGATGGCAGGTCACTTTTCTCAGAGAGAAACTTCCTCAACTTCCTGTGAGTTAATCCGAATGCCAAATAACGGTCCACCATAGACCCGGCCGCCATCAATACCCCACTTGTGGTCTTCAACCCATGGTTCATCCTTATCATGTAAATAATGAATCGGCGTGTGACCGAAAATAATATTCAATCCTGTGTGATTTTCACCTTGATGGAACGGTTCACGAATCCAGACGAATTCATCGAGTGCAGTCTGGCGCCAATCTTCTTGCTCTAAATCAACGCCCGCATGAACAATCAAATGATCGCCAAAACGGTAATAAAAACGCGTTGACTCAAGCAGTGGTATAAGCCAAGGAAATTCTTCTTTAACTCGCTCAGCTAATTCGACGGCATCCATCTCGATGACCGATTCCATCGGTATCTTTAATAGTTGAGAGAGCGTATAATTTCCTCCGTTACGTTCATAGAGTTTACGCTTCTCGAGTGGATTATTTAAGAAATCCATCAACATCTTTTCGTGGTTCCCCCGTAGTGGGATAAACTGTTCCGGATATTTTTCAGTCATTTCCTTGACCCAATACAGTACTTGGTCCGAAGCGGGTCCGCGATCGATATAGTCTCCCACCATAATTAATAATTCACTTGTAGGATTCCAATGGGTTAACATCATCATTAAGTCGTCGTACATCCCATGGATATCTCCGATTACAAAAGCTTTCTCCAAACGATTCCCTCCCATCATAACGCTCTCATTATATCACAGTTTATAGATCGAAACACGAACATTCCTTCGTTAGCTATGAATCTTTTACCTGATTTGATAGCATTCTAATCTTTGCGTTTGTATGATAGTGATGTAATTATCTTTATTTTATAGGAGGATGTTATGTTAAGTCTTGAGCGTTTCTTCAAGTTAGAGGAAAATGGAACCAATGTCAGCACAGAAATTTTGGCTGGGATTACCACTTTCTTCGCCATGTCGTACATTATCTTTGTGAATCCGGCGATTCTTGCCCTGTCGGGAATGCCAAGCCAAGCAGTCTTTTTAGCGACAATTTTTGCTTCAGCGATTTCAACGGTATTTATTGGACTATTCGCAAATGTACCTTATGCTCTAGGTCCAGGTATGGGATTGAACGCTTTCTTTACCTATACCGTTGTTTTTGGGTTAGGTTTCACTTGGCAAGAAGCTTTGTCTATGGTCTTTATTTGCGGAATTATTAACGTATTAATTACAATTACAAACGTACGTAAAATGCTAATTCTAGCCATTCCTGATTTTATTCAACACGCTATTTCTGCTGGTATCGGTGTTTTTATTGCGTATTTAGGAATTAAAAATGCGGGGCTACTAACTTTCTTAGCAGACGCTACTCAAATTATCTCCGTTAACGGAACGGCAGGTAACCAAGTCAGCGCGGGCCAAGGTGTTGAAACAATTCTGATGAATGGCGGCGTCTTACCTGAGCTAGCCAATGTGCTAGATATCGAAATCTTACTCGTGATTGTAGGACTTTTCATTACCGTCGCCTTAATGATTCTCAATGTTCGAGGGGCAATCCTAATTGGAATCATCGCCACTACGGCACTAGCCATCGCAACTGGGACGGTTGATTTATCATCGATTGATTTTGGTGCGAGCAACTTAGCAAATTCATTCAAAGCTTTAGGCGAGACCTTCTTCGTCATTTTCAAGCCTGAAGGTTTACCTTCACTCTTCCGAGACCCGACACGGATTCCTGTCGTCATTATGACAATTTTTGCCTTTAGTTTATCGGATGTCTTCGATACCATTGGAACTTTTATCGGAACGGGCCGTCGCAGCGGCATCTTCTCAGACCAAGATATTGCTGAACTCGAACACTCTTCAGGGATTACGTCTAAAATGGACCGCGCGCTATTCGGAGATTCTTTTGGAACGGTCTTCGGTGCACTATTAGGGACAAGTAATACGACCACTTTTGTCGAATCCGCTGCAGGGATTGGGGCAGGCGGTAGAACAGGTTTAACTTCTGTCTCAACCGCTGTGTGCTTTATCTTAGCCATGTTTCTATCTCCAATTATTGGTGTCGTCCCACCTCAAGCAACCGCTCCAGCACTGATCGTTGTCGGTGTTTTAATGTTAGCTAGTTTTGCTGAAATTAATTGGTCCGACTTTGAATTTGCTGTTCCAGCATTCTTCGGTTCCGTCTTTATGGGGCTTTGCTACTCCATTTCTAATGGGATTGCGGCTGCTTTTATCACATACGGTGTTATCAAAATTATTAAAGGTGAAGCTAAAGAAGTCCATCCTATTTTATGGATTTCAATGGGACTCTTTATACTAAACTATATTGTTTTAGGTGTGCTATAAGCATTCATAATTTAGTCCATATTAAAAGAAGGTGCATTGCGCACCTTCTTTTAAGTTAGGCTTTTGTACTATAAGGTTTCAATTTGGTCAAATAAATCGGCATTCTTTTCAATTTGGACTTTGTTACCAATTACAACAACGGTACTATCTTGTAACGCTTGATACAATGGCTCTTGATAAGCATGAACCTCTTCCAAGGTCGTATCGAGGACTTCTTGCTTCAGTTTTAATAAATCTTCTGTTGTGACGCCTTGCTGATCCATAAAGAATGCCGCCGCTCCTTTGTCATAGGCTGATTTCGGTTGAATTAAACTACTATATGTTCCAATTATTTTCTTCAAGAGAGCTTCTTCGGAGATATCGATTTCCGCTAAGTAATCTGGTAATTGATGATAAACTTCCAACGTCCGCGCAATATGCGGATCGCGGTAGGAAGTAAAACACAGACGACCTGAACGGTCATTGCGATATCCTGCACCGTAGGCACCGCCTTGAACGCGTACCACGTTCCATAAGAAATCATAGTTCGCAATATTCGCCATAACTAAGCTCGACCCACGAAATTCGATCGCTTCACGCGAATCTGCACCTAAGACGACATAGTTCACGTCTTGTGAAGTAATGAAAGCTTCATTGCGTTTTGCTCCAGGTTGATAATGAATTGCTTCGCCCATCGGTTCTGTGCTTAAGGTAGCAAATTTATCAGTTAGAATGGCTTGAACTTCATCTGCTACGGCTGCATCCCCAATGTAATGTGCATTGAAACGTTCACGATGAAGCAACTTGGCAAACACTTGACGTAATTGTTCTAATTTATCTTCCGCTTGGTCGGATTCAAACTCTTTACGGAATGTGTTTAGATAGCTAAAGAATTCAATCCCTTTTGCATTATCAGCTAATTTAGAGCCTGGACGTAATTGACTTGCCGCTCGCGCTGCCGCTAACATATTCGCTCTAAAATCAACTAATTGCTCGAAATCAGAGATCGAAGCTGCGACTACATTTTGAACTTCTGTCTTGTTGTTAAAGGTTGAGGCTGTTGCGACTTCATGTAGCAAGTCAACGAGAGTTTCAAGTTGATCATGTAGGGCTTTCCCTTTGATGACGAAGTAAGGCTTCACCAGACCCGCACGATTTTCTAAGACCACTACTTCACTATCGATACCCCCCGTATGAGAGTCAATCGCAATTTTCAACTCGCTCAGCGAGTGATTTTCAGTAGAGACGTTAGTTAAAAGATTCGATAATAGGCCGAGCGCAATATAATCTTTGGCTTCAAAATCCGACAAGTCAAAGTATAGATTAATATAGTCGATGCCTGAAGTAAATTGTTCGCTCACATAGAACGTACCAAAGTCTGCCCAGTCTTTTTTCGTTAAGTTATAATCTTCTTGCTCAATCGTTAAGTCTGAGCGTTGAAGTGACGGAATCTTATCCAAGTCTTCCGGTTTATCCGGTGTAGATTGACGCTCCATGAGTTGGTGCGTGCTTTCTACAATAGCCTCAAGCTCTTCTTGACTTAAGCTAGCCTTATATTCTTGGAGTTTTTCAAGCACTGCTGCTTCAGCTCGGTCATTTTTACCCGGTTCTGCTTCAAGAACAACTTCAACTCGATGTGGATTATCCAATAATTTCTCTTGGATTAATGTTTCTAAGTATCCTGACTTCGCACGTTTCGCGACTTCTTCTAAATAATGTGAGAATTCAAACATTAAATAAGGCGCTTCATCATATAACCAACCTGCTAAGGATTGAATCGCGAAGATAACACCACGTGGATTACTCTCTGAAATTGCGGCTTCTTTAAATTTAAAGCCGATTTTATTTAAAGCTGAATCGATTAATTGAGTCGGAATACCTTCTTTAACTAATTGCGTTAGGGTATCATGGACAACTTGCTTGAATGTCTCTAACTTCGAAGCATCAGAATATTTGGCCGTAATATTGAACATATCGACATAGCCTAGTGGGTCCATGGAACCTTCGATGCTGCCTCCAACTTGCGCTTCCAGCAAAGCTTTCTTCAATGGAGATTCATTATTCCCCATCAAAATCTCGCAGAGAACTTCCATTCCATAGAGATCGAGTTGATCTTCTGCAGTTAATACGTTCCAAGCGAGCGTTAAGAATGTCTTACCTGCTGAATCTTCTCCCTCCGTAATTGAATACGTCGCATCAATCCGGTCTTTGACTGGTGCGGTTGGGGTAAAAGCTAAATTGATAACTTCATCACTTTTTTCATAAGTCTCAAAGTATTCTTCTAATAGATTAAATGCCGGTGCTTCCTCCATATCACCATATAAAATAGTGAAAGAATTTGACGGATGGTAGTGGGTCGCGTGATAATCTACAAACTCTTCGTAGGTCAAATCTGGAATCGCTCGAGGATGCCCGCCTGATTCATGGCGGTAGGCTGAATCCGGATAAAGTGCCGCTGAAAGAATATTGTAGAGCTGAACTTCTGGTGAAGCCGTTGCTCCCTTCATTTCATTATAGACGACGCCAGTATAAATTAAATCATCTTCCAAATTTTCTAAATGATAATGCCAACCTTCTTGAGCTAAAATCTGTGAATCATGGCGCAAGTTCGGACGGAATACCGCATCCATATAAACGCTCATTAAGTTCATAAAATCTTTTTGATTTGTCGATGCAATCGGGTACACGGTCTTATCTGGGTAGGTAATTGCGTTAACAAAGGTATTCAATGATCCTTTGATGATTTCTACAAACGGTTCTTTTGACGGGTATTTCTCAGACCCATTCAGCACCGCATGCTCAATAATATGCGTAATCCCGTTGTCACTGTATGGTGGTGTGCGGAACCCAATCATAAATGCTTTGTTTGGATCCTCATTCGCTAACCTTAAAACTCTTGCGCCCGTCTTTTCGTGTTGATAGACGGTCGCCGTCGACTGAATATCGGGTAGCTCACGTGTTTCTATTTTATTAAAAGCCATTGGCTCACTCCTTAATTTATCGTTTAATCAATTATAAATATAATTGAAGCGTTTTACAACAGAGAAGATGGGCGTTTTGAAAGTTGACCGCTAAGTTTTCTTGGTTTGACTGAGACTGTGGGTGATTTAGGAGATGCAGGTGCTCATAAACAGAAATTGGGTCGAGCTTTCGTGTTATGGAGTGCCATAAACAGAAAGAGAAGCGAGTTTTCGTGTTATGGAGGGTCATAAACAGAAAATATGTTGAGTTTTCTGTTTGTGGAGTGTCATAAACAGAAAATGTGACGAGTTTTCGTGTTATGGAATCTCATAAACAGAAAATATAGTGGGATTTCGTGTTATGGAATCTCATAAACAGAAAATATGTTGGGTTTTCTGTTTGTGGAGTGTCATAAACAGAAAGTAGATCGAGTTTTCGTGTTATGGAGGGCCATAAACAGAAAATATGTTGAGTTTTCTGTTTGTGGAGTGTCATAAACAGAAAGTAGATCGAGTTTTCGTGTTATGGTGTTCCATAAACAGAAAGAGAAGCGAGTTTTCTGTTTGTGGAGTGTCATAAACAGAAAGTAGATCGAGTTTTCGTGTTATGGTGTTCCATAAACAGAAATATTTTTGCACCAGGATTTCCTTATTCAAAAAAGGTTTGGCGAGATCGCCAAACCTATCTTCGATTAAATATGCTTTCCTTCTTTTGAAGAAGATAGAATTACTCCTCCTAAAACCACAGCCATCAAGCTCGTAATAACCAGTGCTATTCTGGCAGAATTCTCACCTGTCTCAGGTAGATTGCCTTTGTTTTGTTCGGTCTTAGTTTCCTAATATTTGTTAAATAATAATTCTCTGACTTATTTTTATTATTGTCACTGCCATACTTGCCCAGTATTAACTCGGTCTTATTTTTTTACCACCTTTCCTTCACTAACGGTGCATTGCAATCACACCTTTTTGTAAAATACTTAAAGAGTATACTCCATTATTCATTGCTTTACTGGCTTTTATTCACCTATTTTGTTTTTATTCCGAACAACTCCATCACACTCTTATCAGTTTGTTAAATTACAGAAATTTATATTCCGAGTTTTGTCACAAAACTACTATTTAAGAACACCCACTTACTCCAACAAAAAATCGCCTCACAATCGTGAGGCGATAGATCATCTATTTCAAAGCTTTATTTTTTTAGTAGTATATTGGACAGCATCGATGTGTCTGAGTCATTAATGAGTCTGACTATTTGATAAATCCAAAGAAACGTTTCAACATTTGGCATCGATTGAATGTTAAAGGTATGAATACCCGGAGTTTCAGGAATATCGTAGCTTGTCATAATAATTTCATACTCACGACTCTTTAAAACTTGCTCCCAATCCACTGGACGATTTTGAACATGAACCGTTACATAACTGTGAACAATAGGATCAAGAATCGCTTTATATTCCAGGTCATATTGGCAGTTACCTGTATAAAGCAATAGATCAATTTTTACAATTTTATTTAGTTCTAGAATCGTATCTGGCCAGATAATAATATAATAGAACAATAAAAACTCAATTCTTTCAGTATAGATTTCGGGATTTACATTCAATTTTTCGCAAAAATCTTGAATAATTGCTCGTACATCAAGAATATATTGTGGATTGATAACCGCAACTTCATGAACCAAATTACTTTGATGCCCAATCGGATCATCAATAATAAACTTCATATTTTCATTTTCTGAGACACATAAGTTATAGATGGTTAAAGAAATCATTTCAATATCTTTTTGTGTAGCGGCTTGTAATTCATACTTATCCTTGAGTTTGAACATATCTTGCTCAAATTCTACGATTGCATTTTTGACCTGATCCGGAATCATTTTATTTTTTTCGAGCATCGAACGGTTTAGCAATGTTCCCTCATATATAATTCCCGGCGCCAGTTGTGGAATTAATTCGAATAACGAAAAGACTCGTCCATGAATTTCTACTTCATCAAAAGGGTCTTGGCCAGATAAGATAACGGATAAGTCTTTATTTCCAATCGTCCAATCTTCCTTCATTAAGGGATAACCGTTCACAAAACGCTCATAGTTTAAGCCAACTTGTAAATACAGTAGCGGATTCGAAGTAAAGTTTTTGAGATAAGGTGAATTTGCTGACATTATTTCAAAAAGTTCAATTGCTTCCTGTTGGCTAATATCTTTGAAAGGCCACACAGAAATATCATCATAGTGGTGTAAAATATATGGATAGATTAAGCGAATCATTAATTCATCCCCTCGTAGTTCAAGGGGAGAGGTTGTAATCTGTAGTGGAATCTTTGATTCCTCAAAAAACTGATTGATTTGTTTAATTGCTCGATACGTAGAACTTCGACTGACAAAAATCCGTTCACTAAACTCTTCAATCGAACGATATTTTTCCCGAATCAAAGCACATAATAAACGAAATGTTGTTGCTTTTTCGCTATATTTTCGGAAATAATATTTATCTGTCGTCGTACGGTTTAAGCCAATATTAATTAGACTTCCAGACTCAGTGACGACTAATTCATTCGGGAAAATTTCCTGAATTTCATTCAAATCTCGGATAATCGTTGACCGAGTGCAATCTAAGCGCTCAGAAAGTTCTTTATAGGTCAAATTTAAATTTTCATTTTGCTGATAAAGATTGAGCAGCGATAATTGTCGGCGATCTTTGGTTGAAAGAAGCCTTAGCATTCTTACTTCCTCCTATAATATTGTTATATCGTCTTCACATTATTATACTAGTATACCATAAACAGTTTTATATTCATGTCCATAAATATTTCGATAAAATTATTTTACGAACAATGTTGAAAAAAAGGTTCTATAATAAATGATGTTGGTGAGTGAAAACTCATTGGCATCATTTTTTATTTTATATTGAAAAAGAGCCATAGAATTCCTAAAATGTAAGTGCTAATCAAACATTAGAAAGGAAGTTCCTATGACTCAGAACCATTGTATCGCAAAATTGTTAAAAATTGAAGACCCACATATCAAATTAGAAGACCAAGTGGAAACCGTTCGCCATAAGAATCGTAATGAAATCCATTTAATTGGCACTTTAACCTACCGCCCTACGGCTTGTCAGCACTGTGGTGCTACCAATCATTCAAGTGCAGATATCATCAACCACGGATTTGTAAAGTCCAAGCTTCTTCTAGGTCAACTAGACTTTCAAGCGATTCGTTTAGTTTTGAAAAAGCAACGATTCTATTGTAAGCATTGTCAGCACACCTTTACTGCTCAGACAGATCTGGTGGATGCGCATTCCTTTATTAGTAAGCGAATCAAGCACATGATCCTTTTTGAACTGGCTCAAACACAGTCCATGTCCTTGATTGCTCAACACTTCAACGTATCCGTGACCACGGTGATTCGTATACTTGAAGAGAGTTTAGAAGCAGAGAAGAGCTACCGTCCACATCTACCTCAACATCTAGCTATTGATGAATTTAAATCTGTTAAATCAGCTATTGGAGCCATGTCCTGCGTGCTTGTTAATAATCATAAGCATACTCTTTTTGATGTCTTAGAAGATCGCACGCAAAAGACCCTCGAAGCTTATTTTATGCGCTATTCTCTACAAGAGCGTCGAAAAGTGAAGACGATTACTATTGATATGTACAGTCCTTACTATAAATTCTTCCAAGAGCTCTTTCCTGATGCCAAAATGATTATTGATCGCTTCCATGTCATCCAACTACTGAATCGGACCTTAAATCAAATACGAGTGAAGGTGATGAATCACCTCAAGACAAAACGCCCACGTGATTATCGAAAGCTCAAGCAAGAGTGGAAGTTAATCCTCAAAAATAGCGAAACGTTAGACTTTACCAACTATTACGCTCATCGTCTTTATGAGGGAGTTATGACTGAGAAAATGCGAGTGGACTATTTGATTCAGTTAGATCCTCGCTTGAGGCAAGCTTATGACTGGGTCAATCGGATGAAGTTTGCCGTCAATCACCATCATGACTCGGAAATTGAATACTTGTTAGAAGAAAGCCGAAAATATACCTTCTCTCGTCCACTTCGTAAGAGCTTTAATACCATTAAGCGCTATCTCGAAGGAATCAAGAAAGCTTGTCATTACACCTTATCTAATGGCTATATTGAAGGAGTTAACAATAAAATCAAGCTCGTTAAACGAACCGGTTACGGTTACCGTCGCTTTGACCATCTCAAGGCTCGCATTATCCTGACTCAAAAACTAACATCCGAAGGCAAACCAATCCTACGCCCCTTAACATTTAAAGAAGAAAAGCAACAAGAAAAAGAAAAGGAAGAAGCTAATATACAATCTGCTGCTTAGTTAATAGATAGCACAATAAAAACCCAGAGAAAAATTCTCTGGGCAGGAA
>NZ_PKHE01000018.1:0-32950 GCF_002847645.1 Falseniella ignava | reverse complement strand
AAGAGCTAATTGAAGTGTAGTGATAATCCCTCGTGATGAAGGACGATGCGCTTTTTGTATCGTCCATCATCACGAGGCAACCAAGCGAAGCGCGGTAGTTTTTAACCCTCTTTCGTTACACGCTAAAAACCCAAAAATCGGGACATATTCATTTGTGCTTGACAGCGCTTTTTTGAATTAAGATAGTGTCAAATTATTGTTGGTTTTCCTCTACCATACTTTTTCATTTCCCTGAACCCAATTTCATTAATTCCATATTTTAACCAGCGTCTTTGACAGCGAGAATTCATTTCGTCGTCTCTAGCTTTCGTTACGAAGACGGGGTTCACTCTATTGGATTTCAATAACCAGCGAGTGTCCCAAAAACCTGTCGACTCCGTGTGTTATTGGAATAGTGTAAGATCGCTACTTTACCACTCCAATCATACTGACGGGCGTATTTTCGCCCCACGCGGCCATCTAATTTATTGACTCTTCGTTCTCTTTCTTCTGTTTTTGTTTGATTTCTTACCCAAGCTTTTAAATCACCACCATTTAGATCATAAGCACGCGCTTTAGCGATGCTTTCTGCGCCTGTTGTACTCCATCCTAGCGGTCGCGAACTTAAACGCGCACTTAACCAATGACTGACGTGACCCTCGGCACTACAACCGATATATTGCGACTCTCTTTGTCTTTGGATCGCATCCCAATTGCCTATTAGATAGCGGCGAACCTTTTGAAGCGTTTGTTTTGAAGATTCGGGTAGCGACGGATCGCTGAGTCGCACTTTGAAGTAGTCCTGTAGATACCCTTTTTCACCTGTATAAAGCCAACGATGTAAAGTGGCGTATAAATGACCATTACTGATACCAACACATGCCTGACGAAGATATTTCACCGTATGATAAGGGTCAAGAACAAAGCGCGTCTGAGTCGGGAGAGTGTCCAACCCTTTCTTAATCCAGTGAGCTCCGTCACCACTTAAATAAAGGGCCGAGCAGGCCGCTAAATCGTATTGTTGGTCGAGATAGTAATAGACATCTTCCCACAATTCCTCGCTATCTTCGTATAAGCCTGTGAATATGCGATGAACATTTAATGCTTTTCGATTACTTGACCCTAAATTTTCTTTGTATCCTTCGTGAACATACGCCAAGCGCATTTCTCGATTCTTCCCATCTTGATAGGCTACATGGTCTTCATCAGCTTCAATGTATAGACAGTCTACCTGACGTTTTTCTCCCACCGGCAACGCAACAGAATCCGGGCAATACTTATGCACAATATTCTTGACGGTCTGACGACGATGAATCCCGATATGTTCGAAACTATCCAGGGTCGCTTGATAAGAATGCTTACTGGCCTTCTCGTAAATGGCTGCCTCTAAATCTAGATCCACGCGCTGGTGAGGTGTGAGCGATAAGTAATCATCCAATAAGTAGCAGAACTCACCCGTTTGCTTATCTTTGTAATAACGCCTTGAAAGTTTGATATCACCGATCAGTGTGGAGATTGTTTTTTCATCATGGCTACGATGAACGCGATATCTTGCTTTTCTGCCAGGGCTTTCAAAAAGTGATTCCTCAATCGTTGCACAGAGATCTTCTCCTAAATCGACCGAGAGTTGACGCATCGTATCGCGAATGGTTTTGATACACGTTGAAAAGTCTACTTCCCCTTGAATCGCTTGATGATATAAATCTGTCATCATTTTACTAATTTCTTGCATAACTTGTGTTACAATATTCATGGATAACCCTCTAACTTTCTGTGTGTTTTGGTTACTAACAGTATAGCAGAGGGTTATCTTTTTTGCTTTTAGCTTACCAACAGTTATTTTACACTAAGCTTCTAAAACTGAATACGAATACAAGCTTCTGAAATACATCATCATTTCTTGCTCAATCTGCCTCAAGACACCCCTAGAATGAGGTAACATATTTTTATATCATTCGTTCAGCTTATTCTGTCAAATCATTATTATGTTTAACTAAAGATAACTAGATGTTATTTGACATAATTCATATTTTCAGGTAATATTGCCGGAGACTTTGTGATATTTGTGGTAAATTTCTAAAATCAACCATAAACAACGCATCCATGTAGTAAATTGCAGGATGCTTTTAAACTTTGTTGAGATAAAAATGATTATTAGCTAATCATCTTGTAAAAAAAGTAAAGGAAAGGATTGCAATGAAAAAAATAATTTATTGGCTGTTGGCCCTATATCTATTGATCCCAATCGGACCCGTAGAAGCCAGCGAAGATGTGTTAAAAGTGGGTATGGAGGTAAATTATGCTCCATATAATTTTTCACAAACCGATGACGCTAATGGTGGCTATCCTATCGCGAATTCTGCAGGAGAATATGCTAACGGCTACGATGTCCAATTCGCTCAAAAAATAGCGGATCACCTCGGGAAAAAGTTAGAAATATACAAAATTGATTGGGACGGCTTAATTCCTGCTTTAACCAGCGGTAAAATCGATGCTATTTTAGCTGGAATGAGCCCTACTACGGAACGACTTAAACAAGTTGATTTCACAGAACCTTACTACAAGGCAAAGATGGTGGTGGTCATTCCTAAAGATTCACCATTTATCAACGCTCAATCAATTAATGACTTTCAAGGGGCAAAAATTACTGGCCAATTAGGAACTTTCCATGCTGAAGTTGTAAATCAAATGGATGGTGTCATTAAACAAGAACCGATGGATTCTTTCCCAACCATGATTGCAGCAACAAATGCAGGCAATCTTGATGGCTATATCTCCGAAGAAGCCGGCGCACTCGCTGCGATCGCTTCAAATCCGAATCTTACTTATTTAAAATTTGAAGATGAAAAAAATTTTAAAACAAGTGATAGCGATACAACTATAGCCGTTGGTTTAAAAAAAGGCTCCCCCCTCACAGAAGTGATTAATGACTATTTAAGTGAATTAGATATCAATCAAGTGCAAGATGAAATTATGAGTGAAATGGTCGATATTACAACCCAAGATGAACATGATTTATCATTTTTTGCCGAAGTTAAAACAATTTGGAGTCAATATTCCCAGCTGTTTCTGAGAGGAATTTTAAATACCTTATTTATTTCAATTGTTTCAACAATTGTAGGCTTTATTATCGGTCTGATTGTCGCAATTATTAGACAGATGGAAACGAATAAACAAACACGTCCTTTTGGCTACTATATGCATAAATTTGTAAACACGCTTTTAACAATCTATATCGAACTCTTTAGAGGAACGCCGATGATGGTCCAATCTGTTATTATATTTTATGGTTTGAAACAGTACTTTGATATTGATTTATCGCCAATGTTCGCAGCCTTATTAATTGTATCCGTAAATACTGGCGCATACTTATCAGAGGTCGTTCGAGGTGGTATTAACTCGGTCGATAAAGGACAATTTGAAGCTTGTAAGGCAATCGGAATGACAAACTGGCAGGCAATGACCAACATTATTCTACCTCAAACCATTAAAACGATTCTCCCTTCATTAGGGAATGAGTTCGTCATTAACATTAAGGATACATCCGTCCTTAACGTTATTTCTGTTACAGAATTATTCTTTATGTCGCGATCGGTTGCTGGTTCAACCTATCAATATTTCCCAACGTACATTATTACGGCACTCATTTATTTAGTTTTAACCTTTACGATTACACGAATTCTCTTACTATTAGAAAAGAAATACAATGAACGTGACTTTATACTAGAATCATCGACAGGAGCTAACAATGTCAATACTAAAAATAACTAACCTTGAAAAAAGCTATGGCGATAACGTAGTACTTAAGGATATCAATATGGAAGTTGAAAAAGGGCAAGTTGTAACCATTATCGGATCTTCAGGATCCGGTAAATCTACCCTACTTCGTTGTCTCAATTTACTTGAAGTCCCTTCCAGTGGATCCATCGAGTATCATGGCCAGAACATTTTAGATCATACTTTTGATTTAAGAAAATACCGTTCACAAGTCGGAATGGTATTTCAAAACTTTAATCTGTTTAACAACAAAAATATTTTAGAAAATTGCATGATTGGACAAGAAAAAGTTCTTGGAATTCCAAAGGATACAGCAAAGAAAATTGCCATCGAAACTTTAGAATCTGTCGGAATGGCTCAGTATATCAATGCCAAACCGAGTCAGATCTCAGGTGGACAAAAACAACGTGTCGCAATTGCGCGCGCACTCTGCATGAATCCTGAAATTCTACTATTTGATGAACCCACCTCCGCATTAGATCCTGAAACTGTTGGAGAAGTGCTTGATGTAATGACTTCCCTAGCTCAAAGCGGGATGACGATGATTATCGTAACCCATGAGATGGATTTTGCTAGGGATGTTTCTGACCGAGTTCTTTTTATGGATAAAGGAATTATTCTAGAGGACCGCTCGGCCAAAGATATCTTTGAAAATCCAAAACACGATCGAACCAAAGAATTTTTAAAACGATTTTTAAATCAATAAATAATGAATCCCCCAGTCGCATTTTGTGATTGGGGGATTTGTTTTAATCTCTTTTCTTTAACACAAAACAAAAACCCCACTCTATGAGTGGGGCTTAATTCTTAAATGTTGAACATAGTTTGGCGCTTACGCGTTACGGATTGATTCCATTTCTTCAATAATTGAATCAACATCTAATACCATTTCCATCATTCCGATTTGTTCATCGTAAACTTCAGGATCAACAAATTCTTTGAACTCAGGCTCTAATGGGTGAACAAACGCTAAGTTTAATGCTACGTTTGTAAGTGGACCTGCGTATGTTGGGTCTCCAGATGTAACAGTTTCTGCTGCAAGTCCTGCTGATTCAGCTTCGCCACCACCGATGACGACTGCTACGTTTTCAGCACCAAATTCTTCAGCTGCTTCTTTAACACGGCGTTGATTTTCCAAATCCATGGCTCCCGCGGCCGTTCAAACGAAACACTCTGTAGAAGAGAAAATTACTTCAGCAGAAGTGCCCTTAAGACATTCTTCAATAGCTTGTCCTGGGATACCATCACGGTCACCAATTACAAGCACTTTTTTGTTTTCAAGTGACATAATATTTCCTCCTATATTCTTGATATGCTTTAAGTTTACCATGAAACAAAACATTGTCAAGCGATTGAATTCACAAGAAATAGAAGCTTGAAACCAAAACCTTGTGATATCAATCACGTAATCGTTTTTATTGTCTTACATAATATTTTGATGATAATTATTAATATTCGGTAAGAATAACGCGTACCTCTTCCACGATGGTATCAAAGTCTGCTAACGAAATGGTACGAACATCAAACTGAATCTTACCATCATGAATTCGCGGAATAATATGATGAGCTGATAAACGCAGCTCACGTTCAAAGGTAGCTTCATCAATTTTTTGCGTAGTTACGTTAACTAGCTTCGTTGGTAAATACTCACCTGGGTAAGATCCCCCACCCACTTGAGAGAAGCCATCTACAATTTTCGCTTCAATACCATCAATTTCTGATAGTTTTTGAGATAGCGATTGTGCACGTTCATTTAATTCATCCATTGAATAGCCCAGCATCTGTAATGTAGGAATCTGTTTAATGGCTTCTGAAGGATTGAGATAAGCGCGTAAAGTTGCCTCCAAGGCGGCAATCGTCACTTTATCAGAACGGAGCGCTCGCAGTAGCGGCGCCTTTTTCAATTGATCAATATAAGATTTTTTACCTGCAATAATTCCAGCTTGAGGTCCTCCGAGGAGCTTATCGCCGCTGAAAGAGACTAAATCATAACCCGCATCAATCATTTCTTTAACGGTGGGTTCATATGATAAGCCCAAATGTTGCAAGTCAATAAGCAATCCACTACCTAAATCATTAAATGCTGGTAAATCATGGGAATGTGCTAATTCAACTAGTTCACGATCTGTAACCGTCTCTGTGAAACCAATCACACGATAGTTACTTGTATGAACTCGTAAAATTGCACCCGTCTCTTCATTAATTCCCACTTGATAATCTTTCAAATGCGTCTTATTAGTGGAACCCACTTCATGTAAAATCGCACCCCCGCTCGAGATTACTTCTGGAACACGGAACGATCCTCCAATTTCAACCAATTCGCCACGCGAAATTAATACTTCTTTACCTTTAGTAAAGGTCGTTAACATTAACATAACAGCGGCAGCATTATTATTCACTAATAGAGCTGATTCTGCTCCGGTCAATTCTGTAATAATTTGCTCGATATGCTCATATCGAGTCCCACGACTGCCTGATTCAATCGAGTACTCTAAATTATTATAGCCTCTTGCAACTTGAACCATCGCATCGATCGCATCTTCAGATAATAATGCTCTCCCTAGATTCGTATGTAAGACGGTTCCAGTCGCATTGATAACACTTTTCAGTGAAGAGGATTTCAAAGTTTCTAATTGCTGCGAAGCTTCATCGATGATTGCAGCATCGTGAATGTCTACCTTATCACCTGATAAAATAGATTGACGCACTTGATCAATTGCTTGCTGTAAAGCCTCCTTAACTCGGTCGTAGGAGTACAAACCAATCAATTCATCAACCGATTGTACCTTCAATAAATCATTGACTGAAGGGAGTTGTCTAAGTATGTCTTTCATTCTATTCTCCTTATTAAGCTAACACGCGGTAATCTTCAATGCGTTTGGTAATGCCATGTTCATCGAGATAATCTAGGAATATTAGCGAATATTTTCGGCTCGTATCCATTAAATCTCTAAACTCGGCTAAAGTAATTTGTCCATGTTCCTGAATATGATGAACGACCGCTTCAACCGCTTGTTCATATACTTCTTTGTGAATAAAGGTAATTCGGTCTAACTGAATAATTTCTTCATCTAATAAAGAATTCAACATTTCTTTACGTTCAGCACTCTTACCAACTAATTCCTCATACGTTGGAGGTTGTAATTGAGCTGTTTTAAGTTCATTGAGCATGGCATCTTTCAGCGCTTGTTGCGCTTCGTCTAACTCAAGTTCGAAATCAGCCGAACGAATAAATTCTCCTTCTATAGCGATTAATCCTCGTGTTTCAAGTTCTTTCATAATCGCACTTAAATCACGCGGTGCGAGCTTATTATAATTTGAACGAAACTCTTCTAAAGGCATGCCATTACGAACCGGATATTTTTCATGGTAATCCTTAAGCAACTGCATCATCGTACCAATTAAATCTTCAATCCGCTCCGTAGAAATATAGCGGTGGCCAAAAAGGGTCAACTGTTCTTGAGCAACTAATTTGTCCAGCGCTTCATCAACTTGTTCAGGTTCTTCATTTAAGTAATCCGCAATTTCGCTAGCGCTAATGGTCGCAAAGGTACGACGATTCATAAAGTCTAAAATAATATCGGATAAATCCCCCGCTTCTTTAATTTCCAGACTTTCAATCACTTCTTCATTGAAACGCTTATGTTTTTGCGGATGAGTATCTAAGACCATCCCTCCTCCAATGGTATCAACTGGCGAGTACGAACGAATAATAAAGTGGTCGTCCCGTTTAACGGCGATTTCTTCTTCCAACCTTAATTGTGCATAGCCATCTGAACCTGGCATAATAATTTCTTGACCTAAAGGAACGACTCGCGCTAACACTTCTCTCGTTCCGATATGTAAGTGAACGCGGTCCCATAGCTCAATCGGTTGATGTGCATGTTCTAAGCAGTGTAATTTAACATCTAACATATAAGTAGGTTCTAATTCATTTTGGCTCAAAACACTACCTCGACCAATATCATCTAGCGTTACTTTTGTTAAGTTTAAAGCGGTTCGATTTCCTGCTTCCGCTACAGGTTGCTCCTCTTCATGAATTTGAATTGAGCGTACTTTTGTTTTGATTCCCGCGGGATATACGAATAATTCATCCCCCACTTTGATTTGACCTTCAATCAAAGTTCCCGTCACAACCGTTCCAAATCCTTTAACCGAAAATGCTCGGTCAATGTTCATACGGGCTGGTAAACTTAACGCTTCACTACGAACAGATTGGGAAACTTCATCTAATACTTGTTTCAATTCATCCAAACCAATGCCTGCAATCGCATCGGTTTCAACGATTGGAGCATTCTCTAATGGAGTTCCTTGAAATTGTTCGTGGATATCGAGATAGACCAAATCTTTTAATTCTGGATCAACATCCGCAACTTTTGTTAAAGCAATGACATAATTTTTAATACCTAATAAGGTCATAATCGCCACATGCTCACGTGTCTGTGCCATAATTCCCTCATGCGCATCAATCACTAACAACACTAAGTCAATCCCAATGGCGCCCGCCACCATATTTTTAATAAATTTCTCATGCCCGGGGACATCGACAATCCCTACACTTTCACCACTTGGTAAATCAAGATGGGCAAATCCTAAGTTAATGGTCAGACCACGTTGTTGTTCTTCTTTAGTCGAGTCAGTCTGAATTCCAGTAAGTGTCTTAATTAACGTACTTTTTCCGTGGTCAATATGACCTGCAGTACCAATTACTACCCGCTTCATGCATTCCCTCCTTTGGATTAATCTTCTTTAGGTTGATAAGGTTCGTAAGTTTTATGTGCTCCGGTTCGATAGACACAATACGGGGCGATTTCTTCAATTAACTGGTGCTCTTGAACTAAATCCCACACTATCGCCATCTCTTCACGTTTTACTAGTAACGCCAACCCACAACTTGCAGAGATAGATTCCGGCGTACCAACAAGGCGAGCTTTACAGCCCGCCTCTTGTACAAGTTTTTCAGTATGAATGGCGACATGAGTATCATCGAAAGCAATTAAATAACGATCAGGTTGTTTATCCATATTTCCCCCTCTAATTGTACATAATAATTAATATCATTATCTTGCGATCGATCAACCATCTTATTTAATTATTTTGATGGTTTGACAATCATCTCAATGTCTTTTCGCTCAATGACTTCCCCAATCACCGCTGCAGGAACACCGCGAGATTTCAAAGCGGCTGTTACTTCATCTGCATAAGATTTAGGGACACTCATTAATAATCCACCGGATGTCTGTGGATCAAGCAATAGTTCTTGGTATGGTTTTGCGACATCATTAAACCGTAACGCATTCGCTAAGAACTTACGGTTTCGTTTGCTGCCTCCTGTTACAATTCCCTGTTCACCGAGCGTAAATGCTTCTTCGATATATGGTAATTGGTCAGCGTATATGATTGCGGTAATATCTGGACGCATCATTTCATGCAAATGACCTAATAGACCAAAACCTGTGACGTCCGTTGCACTTGAGACAGGGTATTCTAACATTACCTCCCCTGCATCACGATTTAAGGTAGTCATCCATTTGATGGCTTCTTCATAAGCTTCGTGACTTGCTTTATCATTACGGTAAGCACCCGTTACAATTCCACTCCCGAGTGGTTTTGTTGTAATTAAAACATCCCCTGCTTGGGTCGAATTATTCATAATCACTTTATCGGGATGCACCAAACCAGTAACAGATAATCCATATTTTGGTGTCGCATCACTAATCGAATGACCTCCTGCTAAAACACATTTGGCATCCGCAACAACTTCCGCACCACCTCGCATAATTTCAGCGAGCATCTCCATATCCCCATCTTGAGGGAAAGCAACGATATTCATCGCAGTAATTGGAGTGCCGCCCATCGCGTATACGTCACTTAAAGCATTCGCTGCAGCAACTTTCCCAAAAATATACGGATCTGGAACCATCGTAGGGAAAAAGTCCAATGTTTGAATCAAGGCAATATCATCTGAAACTTTAAATACAGCTGCATCATCCGCTGAGTCAAAACCAACAATCAACCTTTCGTCCACTTGTCGTGGTAAGCGATCTAATAATCCTGATAAACTATCAGGTCCTAATTTGGCACTTCATCCACCACAAGCAACAAGCTCTTTATATTCTGACATAATATTCCTCCTATGGATACATCTTTATATTATCTATTTCACAAACTATGTTATCATAAAACTCTAAAAAAATTAATGGTTTTGCTTATAAAATCCAACATTAAATGCACTCATCAAAATGATTTTCAAGATGCCATCAATTTCTTATATAATATAAGATGAATTTTAATCAAAATGTAAAGTAATATATGAAACCGAAGCTAAGTGAAAGATTGCACTTTCTATTTCTGTGTGGTACAATCTAAGTAAGAAAGTGCGCTTATTCGTTATGCACTTATTTATACAAATCTTTACTAAATCATATGATAAGGAGATAGGACAGATGATGATCCAAGCGAGTATCCATCATCGGGCGCGTTGACCGGTGATGTAAAACAAGTTTGTTTACTTAGTTGACAAGTTGTTTGAAAATTATTGGTTATTTAAGGAGTATTATGAAGATTATAACGAACAATCCCCTAGTAGCGAAAGAAATCGATAATATCCCGATTGATTTTATTGAAGGATCTTATCGCGATGTGTTGTTAAAGGCGCACCGTGATATCGTCGAAAATTCTTACGCTCTGCTTACCCACCCGTTGAGTGGCAGCATTAAACCAAATGAGACCGTCTATAAGTCAATCATCGTGGCACCCCAGAAAAGCCACTCCGTTGATATGGAGAGCTTAGTCATTGTGGAAAAGGCAATAGATGTTTATGATCATTTCCAGGAAATGCGTAAAACTCCGGATTGGAATGAGCGAATCTTAGAGGACTTTGCAGTTGTAGACTTCCATATTATTCAAGGCGCTATAAGTCAAATACAAGTCCCCCCTCGGTACTTGTAAAACCTTATCTCGGGTTAAAGAGAAATATATAGTTGAGGTGATAGAATGAAGTTAGAATTAGGTAACATCCTAATCAACGATGTCGTGTTAGGTGAAGAATCTAAAGTAGAAAAAAACGTTCTTTACATTAACACGCAAGAAATCATTGATATTGTTCTTGAAGACGAGCACTTAGCTGAGTGTCGCGTTGAGATTGCGAAGCCAGGTGACAGCGTGCGTATTACGCCAGTTAAGGACGTTATCGAGCCACGCGTTAAAGTTGATTCTACAGCTGGAATCTTCCCAGGTGTAATCAACAAAGTTGACACAGTTGGAGAAGGACGTACTCACGTTCTTAAAGGCTGTGAAGTTATGACTGTTGGTAAGATTGTTGGTTTCCAAGAAGGTATTGTTGATATGCAAGGACCTGGAGCAGAAAAAACTCCATTCTCTAAAAATATCAATATCTGTCTTGTAATTGATCCAGTTGAAGGATTAAAACAACATCAATACGAAGAAGCAGTTCGTTTCGCAGGATTCAAGGTTGCAGAATACTTAGGTAAACTAGGTCATGACGTTGAACCAGATGAAATCCATACTTTTGAAACAAAACCTGTTTTCGAACAAGCGGCAGAATTCCCTGACTTACCTAAAGTAGGTTATGTATACATGCTTCAAACACAAGGGTTATTACACGACACTTATGTTTACGGTGTGGATGCTAAGAAGATTGTTCCAACAATCCTTTACCCTACTGAAGTTATGGACGGCGCAATTGTATCAGGTAACTGTGTGTCTGCATGTGATAAGAATACAACTTACCACCACTTAAACAACCCAGTTATCAAGCATTTATACGAACACCATGGTAAAGACTTAAACTTCATGGGCGTTATCATCACTAACGAGAACGTATACTTAGCTGACAAAGAACGTTCATCTAACTGGACTTCTAAATTAGCTGAATACCTAGGTCTTGACGGTGTTATCGTAACTCAAGAAGGTTTTGGTAACCCAGATACTGACTTAATCATGAACTGTAAGAAAATTGAAGCTAAAGGTATCGACACAGTTATCGTAACTGACGAGTATGCTGGTCGTGACGGAGCTTCTCAATCATTAGCGGATGCGGATCCAGCAGCTAACGCTGTAGTTACTGGTGGTAACGCAAACGAATTAATCACTCTACCTCCAATGGATAAAGTCATTGGAATGTTAGATTACGTTGATACAATCGCAGGTGGATTCGACGGAAGCTTACAAGAAGACGGCTCAATTGTTGTTGAATTGCAAGCTATTACTGGAGCTACTAACGAATTAGGCTTCAACGTTCAATCTGCGCGCGGTGTGTAATCTAAACGAATATAAAAGGAGGTAATAGAATGACAAAACGTATTGTACATTACATCAACCAGTTCTACGCTGGTATTGGTGGAGAAGAAAAAGCTGATACAAAACCATTCAAAGAAGATGGCCCTGTCGGACCTGGTCTTGCGTTTGGTAAAGTATTAGAAGACGCTGAAATCGTTGGTACAGTAGCTTGTGGTGACTCATACTTTAACGAGCATCCAGAAGCAATCGACGAAGTTATCGAAATGATTAAATCATTCAACCCTGACTTAGTAATCGCAGGTCCTGCATTTAACGCGGGTCGTTACGGGGTTGCAGCAGGTGCTGTAGCAACTGCAGTGATGGAACGTTTAGAAATTCCTGCAGTTACAGGTATGTACGAAGAAAACCCTGGGGTTGAAATGTATAAGAAAGTTCCTTACATTGTAGGAACTGGTAACTCTGCAGCAGCAATGCGTAAAGCTGTTCCAGCTATCGCTAAAGTTGTTAACAAATTAATCGCTGGTGAAGAACCAAATCCTGAAGAGGACGGTTACTTCGTTCGTCACCGTAAAAACTACCATGCAGATAAGATTGGTGGACAACGTGCGGTTGAAATGTTAATTAAGAAAATGAAAGGCGAAGAATTCGAAACTGAATTCCCAATGCCTGAATTCGACAACGTTGAACCAGCAGCAGCAATTAAAGATATTACTAAAGCTAAGATTGCGATCGTATCTTCTGGTGGACCTGTTCCACATGGTAACCCAGACCGTATCGAATCTTCATCAGCATCTAAATTTGGTCGTTATGACATTGCGGGTGTTGATGACTTAGTAGAAGGTGAATGGGAAACAGCTCACGGTGGTTTCGACCCTGTTGTAGCTAACGAAGATATGGACCGTGTTATCCCTGTTGACGTTTTACGCAACAAAGAGAAAAACGGTGAAATTGGTGAATTATTCCACTACTTCTACTCTACTGTTGGTAACGGTACTGCCGTTGCAAACGCAAAAGCATTCTCTGAAGATATCGCTAAAGAACTTCACGAAAATGGCGTAGATGCTGTTATCTTAACCTCTACTTGAGGGACCTGTACACGTTGCGGAGCAACGATGGTAAAAGGTATCGAAGCAACTGGTATTCCTGTGGTTCACATGTGTACTGTTGTTCCAATCTCTCAAACAGTTGGAGCGAACCGTATCGTTCCTACAATTGCTATTCCTCACCCACTTGGAAATCCAGCATTGGATAAAGAGGAAGAATACAAACTACGTGAGAGATTAGTTGACAAAGCACTTAACGCTTTAACAACTCCTGTTTCAGGTCAAACTGTATTCGATTAATTATAATTTAATCAAACAAAATACCGCTGGTCACAAGTTTTGTGACCAGCGGTTCTTTATTTTGATTTATTTAATTATTGATTAATTCGACTCTTCGAAGTAACATCATCACTTAAGTATTGAATAAATTCTTCATAAGACATACTCAATTGGTCTTTCGATGAATATTGGCGAACATTTACGGTACCGTCCTCTACTTCCTGATCTCCAATTACTAGTTGATATGGAATCTTAGATGTTTGGGCTTCGCGGATCTTATAGCCCAGTTTCTCATTACGTAAATCCATCTCAACTCTAAATCCTTTACTGCGTAAATCATGATAGATTTCTTCAATTCGATTACCATGCGCTTCTACGTTGACTGGAATTAACTTCACTTGAGTAGGAGCTAACCATGTAGGGAACGCCCCTTTGTATTCTTCAATTAAGTATGCCACAAATCGTTCCATTGTTGACACAACGCCTCGGTGGATAACGACTGGACGATGCGTATTTTGCCCATCTTCTCCTACATAGGTTAGGTCAAATCGCTCTGGTAAGAGGAAGTCTAATTGAACAGTTGAAAGAGTTTCTTCCATTCCAATCGCCGTCTTCACTTGAACATCTAATTTAGGTCCATAGAAAGCCGCTTCCCCTTCTGCTTCGAAGTAATCTAAGTCAAGCTCATCCATTGCTTCTTTTAACATGGTTTGTGCTTTTTCCCACATTTCATCATCGTCAAAGTATTTTTTCGTGTCATGTGGATCGCGGTAACTTAAGCGATAACGATAATCGGTAATGTTGAAATCTTCATAAACCTCTTGGATTAAACGTAATACTCGAATAAATTCTTCTTTAATTTGATCCGGACGAACAAAGATATGTGCATCGTTTAAGGTCATTTCACGCACACGCTGTAAACCAGATAATGAACCTGATTTTTCATAACGGTGCATCATACCCAGCTCAGCAATTCGAAGTGGCAATTCACGATAGGAATGGATATCATCTTTATAAATCAACATATGATGTGGGCAGTTCATTGGACGTAAGACTAACATCTCGCCGTCACCTAAATCCATCGGTGGATACATATCTTCGTGATAATGATCCCAGTGCCCTGATGTTTTGTATAAATCAACATTTGCCATAATTGGCGTATAGACATGGTCATACCCTAGCTCTGTCTCTTTATCAACAATATAGCGTTCAATCACTCGGCGAACTGTTGCGCCATTCGGTAACCAAAATGGAATCCCTTGGCCAGCTTCTTGGCTAATCATAAAGATTCCCAGTTCTTTACCTAAACGACGATGATCGCGCTCTTTAGCCTCTTCTCTTAATCTTAGAAATTCGTCTAATTCCTCTTGGGAGAAGAACGCTGTCCCATAGACGCGTTGCATCATTTTATTGTCTGAATTTCCTCGCCAATATGCTCCGGCCAGTGATAATAATTTAAAGACTTTTATTTTGCCAGTAGATGGAACATGGCCACCGCGACATAAGTCAGTAAATTCTCCTTGTTGGTAAACAGTAATGACTTCGTCCTCAGGTAAATCATGAATTAATTCTTGTTTATACGGATCCTTAGCAAAAATTTCTAGCGCCTCTTCACGCGATACTTCACGTCCTTCAATCGGATAATTTTCTTTAACAATTTTTTTCATCTCAGCTTCGATTCGCGGTAAATCTTCTTCAGTAATCGTCGTCGGGCTATCGGTATCGTAGTAAAATCCAGAATCAATAAATGGTCCTACTCCAAAATGAATTCCTGGATACAAGCGAGTCAAAGCTTGCGCTAGTAAATGCGCTCCGGAGTGACGAAGTAACTCCAAAGCTTCAGGATCTTTCTCAGTAATCAAACGAATCGTACCATCACGTAAGATCGGCTCATGGCAATCTACCCATTCGTCATCTAACTTCGCTGCTAACGTCGCTTTTTGAAGCGATTTAGCAATCGATCCTGCCACATCTTCTACCGTAATTCCTTGTTCGTAAGTGCGTTGATTTCCATCCGGAAATGTTAGTGTTATTTGAGACATCATAATTCCTCCTTTTTAAAAATAAAAAATCCCATTGATTGCCATAACAATCAATGGGACGTTAATAACGTGGTTCCACCCAAACTTTAATAATCTGACGATTATCCTCAGTCACTTAACGCGTGATCACGATCTTAACTACTCTTCTATGCAATTCGCATAGTGGTTCATCAAGATTCTAATGAAGGGGTCTTTACTTAGTGAGCGAAGATGTTACACCAACCCATCTCTCTCTATAAACAACTCAAATAAGTAACGCTGTCTTCATTATTAGATAACTTATAATACCTTATTTATACCATTAAACGATTAAAGATGCAAGAGTTTGCAAAAGTGTTAAAAAAATTAATTAATATCCTGATGTTTTTACGCGTAAGAGAGGTTGGAAGGACCGTGTTAAGAAAATTAATACAATAATACAGCATAGTGTTTCAGATAGAAACGCTCCCCCATTAACTAGGAATGAGTATACAAATGGACTTTGTCCTTCAGGCGCATAAGATCCCCAGAACCATACCCCCGCAATAAAGTGGACGATATAGCGAGCTAATGATCCTACAATTGTCGCCATGGAAGCTGTCACCCATTGTTTCATACGATTTGTTGGCTCTTCTTGTAATATTCTTTGCATATAAGGTGCAAAGAAACCAGCGAAACCAATGACTGAAAAAGCGACAAAATATTCAATCACAAATTGTCCTAACGTTAATACATACGCATTACCGGTAATGTATTGGAGTAATCCCCATAAAAATCCACCCAAACATCCTGCCAATGTACCACGACGTAAGGCAAGAATAATAATCGGAATCATTTTAACAGATACCTTAAAACTCCATGATGGCGAAGGAATCAACAAATCAATAAGTAGTGCTAAAGCCGCACAGATAGTAATCTCAATCAACGTTTGTGTTTTAATTTTTGACATAAAAAAACTCCTTTTCTTGGCCAACACAAAAAAGGAGTTAAACATCTTGACGCAAGTATTACCTTGATCCAATAAAGGGTATAATCTCAGCCAATATGGCACCCCTTGTTTATGCTGATATCTATATTATAGTAATGATTATAGCAAAAATAGCTAATAAAGTAAAATTAAATTTACAATCCAATTATTTTAAACTTTTTATAACTGGGAAAGTCGCAATCGTAATAAAGATTCCTAGCAACATCGGAAATGTTAATAGAACTTGCTTTTCTAGGAAATAATAGCACCCTAAAATAATAATTTGTACAATTAATGAAATCACCAAGTAAACCATTAGTAACCGACGTCGTTTTTCATATTCGTTTGAATTATTTGGATTCATTTTTTAACCTCTTTCTCTTTCTTTTGCCCTTAAATTCTCACCACTTAGAATCATTTCTTTTGCTAAATAATTGATTCGTTCTAAAATGCGACGAGCTTTAACCGGTTCATGACCGTCTTTTGAATGTGCTAGATGCTCCTCCAACTCTTTCATTGTAAAGTTTGAAGTAAAGCAAGTAGGTTTTCCTTCGCGCATCCGATACTCTAAAATCGGCATTAAAATATCATCACGTGACCAAGCAGAATTAAACTGCGCACCAATATCATCGATAATAAGTACATCCACTTGCTTAAGTTGATCAATTTGTTGGGTCATCGTATTATCTGCAAACGACCCTTTTAAATCATTCACAAATGTTGGAAAATGAACGATAAAAACCTGATAATCCATTGCCATCATTTCATTGGCTAATGCGGACAACATATAAGTTTTCCCGACACCAAAAGTACCTGTTAAATAAAAACCGCGAATATCTTGAATGCCTTGCGACTGAACTTGTTCTAAAAAATGCACCAATTCAGATAAAACTTGTTGCCGCACTGCCGTATGGTGATAAATATCAGATAGACGGGCGTGACGAGCAGCTTGAGGCACCATTAAATTTTTAAGATTATGTTGTTGACGTGCCGCTTTTTGCGCATGTAGATAAGCCGCACTCGGTTCGTAATTCACATCAATGTAGCCTTCATTTAAGAATAATTTTGGAATAAATCCTGGATTAGCGCCAGGTAAGCCTGCTTGATGCAATTCTTTTTCTTTCAGAAATTCATCTAATTTTGATAGTGACTTTTGAATCATCTCTTCCGTTATCTCTGATTGGTGTTTTGAAAGAAATGCTTTAATGTCTTCATCTTGATAAATTTTTTGCTTCCGTTGCTTGAATTTTGCTTCTTGCTGTGGATTCCGTTCCACTTTCAAATAATCCGATAGACTATGCATGCTCATCCTCCTGTCGTTTTAATTTTTCAAGGCGTGCTTTTAATGTTTGCTCAAATTTTTGATCAACTGAATCACTACCCACTGTTTCACTTTTACTTTCATTATCCATTTGCATCCACTCAGGAATCGGCTCGTTATAATTTGAATAAGTCGTTGATTTTCGTTTCGGATTGACTTGTTTTTTTCGAATCACTTCTTGTTTACGAAGATAGTGCATCACATCAACAACATGTTCTAAATGATTTTGCTGCCATTCGTTAGCATAACGTTCGAGATCCCCTTGATACAGTGTTGATTTATTCAAAATAATTAAAATATAATAAATCAAGAAATTGATCACCGCTGGGTTCAAAGAAACCACCTTAGTCAATTCAATTAAATTCTTCTGCTCGTAATTCGTAGCAAAACCACCTTTACCTTGCTTAATTCGCTCCAAAAATACTGCATGAGGTAATTGTTCGGTGGTCAAAATCAATTGGATATCTTGTTCTCGCAAATCTGGATAGGCTTCCATTAATTGCGTTTGACGTTCCCTTAAGGACGTCATCGTATATTCAATTGGAAAAAATGTCTCTTTCATTGTCGCGCCCTTATCAATCTTCGTTTCAATTTCCTTTGATTGAGCAGATTCATGAAGGGTGTCTTTCTTCGTCCGGATGGTTTTTGCTTCCGCATGCAATTGCTGATAATCAATCGAATCTGATTGAGATTGAATGACTTGATTCAATAACTGATATAACGTCTGTTCATCGAATTGATATAAGGTCTGTAAAGCGTTTAGTTCGTCCATAAACCGAACTGTGAATAATTGATGATTGACACCACGCTTAATCAAAGCGTTAATTACCTTATGTACTGTTTGAGAGACCGGTGTTCTTTTAAAATTTTCGATCGAACTATCGCTATTTTGATCAGACGCATTAACATTTGCCGCAATCCCACTATAAATCGCTTTGAATGGTTGCGTAACTTCTTCAAACTGTTGCAAATCCACTGACGGGGCTTCATTTTCTTGTATCAACTGTTCAAAGTACCCAGGCCCCATATAATGTAGGAGTGCGGTTTTAAGTTGGCTTGATTGACTAAATGCTGCAAAAGTTTTAGGCTTTAATACTTGATAGACAGCGAGTTGATACTTACTTGGCTGATCACTTGATGAATATAAGAATGTCTTTAACAATCCTACCGCCTCAAGTCTTTGACGCGCCCAATGAAAATCTGCCGCTCCCATATTCATTACTTTGAAAATATCTTGATGTTGTAGAGATTCTTGTGGAGAATCAGCTAATGATTCGAGTGTTAAATACAATGCAACTCCCAACGGCCCAACTAGCGGCTGGTACAGTGAAATAAGATGATGAATTTCTTGTCGATTGATTTGCGAAAGTGATTGCACTTGTAATGGTTGAGTAGGATGCATCCGCCAAGCCGAATCATTTATTTTCATGAAAGATCCCCTTTCGAATTCGAATCGGACTCGGCTCGATATTTATCGACCATTGTTTCTAATTCTTTCATAAACATCTCACGCGATTGAAATTCACGATAGACACTCGCAAAACGGATATAAGCGACTTCGTCCAATTCAAAAAGGCGCTCCATCACCATTTCGCCAATCACTTCGCTCGGTATTTCTTGCTTACCAGATTCACGGATTTTCTCTTCAATAGAATCAACTAATTTATTCATCGCTTCTAATTGAATCGGCCGCTTCTCAGCCGATCGAATAATACCTCGCAAGAGTTTATCGCGATTAAATTCTTCACGAACATTATCCCGCTTAATAACGAGTAAAGGAAGCTTTTCAATACGCTCATACGTATTAAAACGATAGCCACAACTTAGACATTCTCTTCGACGGCGAATCGTATCGGTCTCTTCACTCGGTCTAGAATCAATCACTTTAGATGATGTATGATGACACTTTGGGCAACGCATATTGACGCCTCCTTCTAATCAATAATAAATATAGTTTATCACAATGTAATAAGTTTACCTATTCTTTCAAGTTCATTTCTTACTTGCTGATAGGTTTGGGAAAAGGATCCATCATTATAAATAATCCGGTCTGCAACGGTCTTTTTCCATTCTATCGATTGTTGTTGTTTCATTCGTTGTAATGCTTCTTCTTTTGATAAATGATCACGTGCCATTAAGCGCTCTAATTGTATATTTTCCGGCACATAGATTAGCCAAGATTCATCATAAGGGTAATTTTCTTCGGTTTCAAACAGCAAGGGAATATCGATAAAACAAAGCGGTTCCGCTTTCTCTCGGTAATATGCAAGTTGCTGTAGAGTCGCTTGATATATTGCTGGATGCATAATTTGATTTAACTGTTCCAACGCGTCCGAATCGTTAAAGACGAGTTCACCCAATTTTTTTCGATTCAAAGTCTGATCTTGTTGGAGAATGTCTGTTCCGAACCGATCTACAATTGCTTGCCAACAAGGTTGACCTACTTCAACAACTTGACGAGCTACATGGTCTAAATCAATCACCGGATACCCTAGCTCCAAGATAAAACGAGTTACAGTTGATTTTCCTGTCGCAATCCCGCCTGTAATCGCCACAACATACATTTTATCTCTCCTTTAATATTTGACATGTCGGGCACCAGTGCGTCCCGCGTTGAGCTACTTTCATCTTTTCAATCGGGGTCTGGCATCGTGGACAGAGCTCACCTTGTTTTCCATACACAATTAATTGATCTTGATAGCTGCCTGCTTCATCGATAATATTGCGATAAGTTCGGATAGTGGACCCACCTGCAGCAACAGCTCGCTGTAGGACATCGATAATTTGATGATGAAGCCGACAAATTTCGGACTCTGTCAGGGTATTAGCTCGAGTCATGGGATGAATTTGTGCTAAATATAATGCTTCATCTACATAAATATTACCTAAACCCGCTACATAGCGCTGCGATAAAAGGGCAGGTTTAATCATTTGACGACATTCGTGCAATTGTTGAGTAAAAACCTCTAGATCAAACTCACGTTCTGTCGGCTCAGGTCCGAGTTGTCTCGCATCAAAGAATGAATCCAACTCCCCAGCTTCAACCCAATTCATCCGACCAAACTTACGGACATCATGATAATGAAGTTGACTGTTAGCCTCGAACGTAAAAATAATATGGCTGTGTTTATCTCTATCGAGCGGCACCTCTTCGGGTAAATAAAAGAAGTATTTCCCTTCCATACGTAAGTGGGAGATAAGATACCCATCCGTTAAATTAAAAATTAAAAACTTTCCGCGTCGACTCACAGAGAGAATTTGTTGGTCGATTAACCGTTCTTGCCACGCTGTTACATCCATATCCGCAACAATTTTTGGCCAAAATACTTGAACATTTTTGATGACTTTGTCTTGAACTAACCGTTCCAGTCCTCTGCGATTCACTTCGACTTCGGGTAATTCAGGCATAGCTTCCCTACTTTCTTATGCTTATAACTCGTACCAATTATTGCCCTGATTATAATCGACAATTAACGGAATCGATAATTCAACTGCTTGTTCCATCATCGCTGGAACAATCTCACTTAAGATTTCCATCTCTTCACTCGGTCCTTCAAGGATCAATTCGTCATGCACTTGCAGAAGGATTCGAGAAGATAAATTCATTGCCTCTAGTTTTTCTGCTAATCGAATCATCGCAATTTTAATAATATCTGCAGCTGTACCTTGAATCGGTGAATTTAAAGCCGTCCGCTCAGCAAAAGAACGAACATTAAAGTTGCTTGAGTGAATATCTGGCAAGTAACGTCGACGATGGAATAGCGTACTAACATACCCATCCTTCTTCGCTTGCTCGACAATCTTTTCCATAAATTGATGAATTCCACTATAGGTCTCTAAATAGCGATCGATGAAGCGTTTAGCTTCAGCTCTTGAAATATTCAAGTTTTGTGACAACCCGTAATCACTAATACCATAGACAATCCCAAAGTTAACTGCCTTAGCTTGACGTCGATCGTTCGGGGTAACTTTTTGATCGCCATCTAAATGAAATATCGCTCGAGCTGTCGCCGAATGAATATCTTCTCCATCAATAAAGGCTTGTTGCATGGCTTTATCCCCACTGATATGAGCGAGGACACGCAATTCTATTTGTGAGTAGTCTGCACTAAATAATTGCCAGCCCGGCTCACTTGGTACAAAGGCTTGACGGATTTTACGTCCTTCCTCAATTCGAATTGGAATATTTTGTAAATTCGGATCGGTACTAGATAACCGCCCCGTTTGGGTCAGTGTTTGAACAAAATGGGTATGAATTTTCCCATCTGCTTGAATATAATCTTGTAATCCAATTAAATAAGTCCCTTGCAACTTATTAAGTTGACGATAATCTAGAATTAATTCAATAATCGGGTGTTGATGTTGTAGCTTTTCTAGCACATCCGCTGACGTACTATACCCTGTCTTCGTCTTCTTAATTACTGGCAGGTTTAACTTTTCAAATAAAATTTCACCTAACTGCTTGGGTGAATTCAAATTAAAGGATTCTCCCGCCAATTGGAATACATCCTTTTCAATCTCTAACAGGCGAGCTTCGATTTCCTCACTTTTAGCTTGGAGTATCTCCGGATCAACTTTAATTCCCGTTATTTCCATTTCGGATAATATACGGGCTACCGGCATATCGATATCCGTATATAATTCCATCATATCGAGTGTATTTAAACGTTCTTTTAAGGGTTCTACCAATTGGGATAAGGCGACCACTTTACTTGCTAAGTGTGGTTGCCAAACTTCTTCTGACGGCCAAGCAATCTTTTTACCTTTGCCATAAACAGCCTCATCATAAGCTACCGCTAATGGGATATTAAACTCCCGTAAAATATCAGGAATTTCCTTAAGGTGATCATTCATCACTAAATAAGCCGCGATTAAACAGTCGAAGTCAATACCTTTTAATTCCACACCATTTCGGTGAGCTAGAACTTGCGTCCGCTTAGAGTCAAACATAGTCTTTGGTATCATCGGATCTTCTAACCACGCTCTAAACTCTTCGCTATCAAAAGCAATATTCGCTTCCGTGACAAAAGCGTTTTGAGTTGAAATATCATACCATGCAACCGCTTGAATCGGTTCTTCATGATAATTACTTCTTAATGTTTCAAAGTATATTGTCGCTGCATCCGGTAAATGGGTCGATTCGATTTGTTTTAAATAGTTGATTTCATAGTCAGGTGCATCGGGAACTTCGTTAGCTTGATTAGAAAAAACTACCGGATTATCCTGCATTAAATCACTTAAAAAAGAATTAAAATTCATCGAACGGTTAAATTCGATTAAGGCTTCAATATCTCTCCCGTGATAAGCAAAGTCATCCAATTTAAATTTTAAATCAATATCGCGCTTAATCTCCGCTAAATCACGACACATAAAGGCAATATCTCGTTCGTTAATCAGGTTCTCTTTCATTTTTGATGGTTTTAATTCATCAATTCGTTCATAAAGCTCTGGAATCGAATGGTATTCATAGAGCAATTTAAGTCCAGTCTTTTCACCAATACGCGTTACACCAGGATAATTATCGGAGCTATCCCCAACCAAACCTTTCAAATCAATAATTTGTCGAGGTGTAATCTCGTATTCTTCTTTAATCGTTTCTGGCGTGTATTCGACTAAATCACTGACACCACGACGCGTAATATGGACCGTCGTTTGTGGGCTTGCCAATTGAATCAAATCTCGGTCCCCAGAAATTACATGGACTTGGTCATTCGAATCTGCTTGATACGCCAACGTTCCAATAATATCATCCGCTTCAAATTCAGCCATATCATAATATTGAATGCCAAAAGCATCGAGTAAGACTCGTAAATATGGCATTTGTTCCTTTAATTCAGGCGGCGTACTTTGGCGCCCCCCTTTATATTCTTGATACATCTCGGTCCGAAACGTTGGTCCCGCTTGGTCAAATGCAACCATAATATGTGTCGGATCAAATTGTTTGATAAGATTATCTAACATACGATAGAAGCTATACAAAGCGTTCGTATGCAATCCTGCTTGATTTTTAAAGCGTTCTAAATCTAAAATCGAATAAAACGCACGATAAGCTAGGCTGCTTCCATCAATTAATACTATTTTTCGAGTTGTCATCTTATCCCCTCCATCTTTATTATAAACAAAAAACCAATGAAAAGCATTTTTCATTGGTTGGCATCTTAAAGTAAGTTTGGTCTTAATTGTGCGTAAGACTGTTCGAAGTGCTTAGATAATTCATCAATATCACCCGCACCCATAAATAATATAACGGCGTCTTCATAATCCATTAATGGTGAAAGATGGTCTTGCGAAATCAATTCGACTTCATCTCCAATCAAACTGGCTAAGTCTTCAATCCTTACCCGACCTGACTGTTCTCTTGCCGAGGTAAAGATATCAACTAGATAGATGACATCCGCTTGTTTTAATGCTTCAGCAAATTCACTTAAGAGCGCTGTCGTCCGACTGAACGTATGCGGTTGGAAAATCGCTACAATCTCTCGATCTGGATAGCGTTGTTTGGCTGCATCAATCGTCGCTTCAATTTCTGAAGGATGGTGCGCATAATCATCAATAATTGTTAATTGATTAACTTGTCGACTTGAAAAACGACGTTTTACACCTGGGAAATTCGCTAAATATTTCTGTATTTGTACTGAATCGAAACCTTCCTCTAACAATACTCCGATTACCGCTAAGGCATTCAAAATATTATGTTCTCCATAAACTGGAATTGAGAAATGTCCCATATTCTGACCATAATAAATTACATCAAAATTTGAGCCTTCAACGGTTCGTTCAATTTGTGTCGCTTGAATATCGCACTCCTCAGTTAATCCGTAGTAACGGATTGGAACGGATGTTTCAATTTGTCGTAATAATGGGTCTTCACCACACGCTATAATGGCCTTTTTAGCTTGATTGGCAAATGTAGTCATCGCATCAAACACATCGTCAATCGAACGGAAATAGTCTGGATGGTCAAAATCTACATTTGTTATAATGGCGTAATCCGGTGAATACGCTAGAAAATGACGACGATATTCACAGGCCTCTAATACAAAGTAAGTAGCTTCCTCATCTCCTGACCCTGTACCGTCCCCAATCAAATAACTGGTTGGGGCTAAATGGCTCAACACATGCGCCAAAAGACCTGTCGTAGAAGTCTTGCCGTGTGATCCTGTGATTCCAATACTAATATACCCTTCAATCATTTTTCCTAGAAAATCATGATACCGGTAAAACTCACAATCTAAAGCTTGTGCTTGTTGAATCTCTGGATGATCCTCACCAAAGGCATTACCACCAATTACCACGTAATCTGAGTGAATATTATCAGCATCAAAAGTAAAAATTGGAATTTCATGATTTTCAAGTTCTTGTTGTGTGAAGAAATACTTACCAACGTCACTACCTTGGACTTTATAGCCTTCCCCATGTAATATCAGCGCTAGCGCACTCATACCTGAGCCTTTAATTCCAATAAAGTGATACGTTTTAGTTTTGTCTAAGTGCATAAAATTATTCCTCCTGAAGATCGAACAATAGAAAGTCTTCATATGATTTCGACAATCGCTGAACTAATTCAGGAATAGCCGATGGATCAATTGAATCCTTAGAGCTTGCTGATGACTTTCGATGTGTGTTCATCGTGTCGTTTGAGGACTCTAAATTTTGCTCTCCATGCGGAAGTTGAGGTGGAGAGTAAGATGAACGTTCCGATTTTATATAATACTTGTTTATACTCTCTGAATCAAGTTTTTCGTTTGAATCACCTAGGTTATTTTTTGCTGGCCTCGTCGCTAGATACGAAGGTTGGTAGTCGGTCTTCGGTGTCGCTGTATCCGACAGGACGGACTGACGTTGAAGTAATGAATCATCTGTAGTCCGCCACTCTTTATGCGACACTTGTGAACGAGTCTGTTGGCGTTCAAATGGAACTTCATAATGGTTCGCTAAGTCAGTCGACATCGACGCAGGCTGTTTCCATGATGACTTGGGATGCAATTGGGATGATGAACTAAAGGACTGAGTTGTCTTACGTATATTAGTATCTTTTAATATCGGTGGCATCTCTAAATCTTGTTCTCTTTGACGTCGAGCTGACTGAGCATCAAACTTTCGATTCAATTCTTTATTCTGCTCATGTCCTTGAGACATTCTCTCCACTCTTTCCTTAATTCAATTGTGCGATTACTTCATCTAATGGTGTCCCTGGTTCAAAATGATCTGGCAATTCCCATATTCCTTCAGTATTGCCTACTCCTTCGAGTTGCAACTCACGAGTTGAACAGACCATGCCATAGCTTGGAACACCACGCAGTTCACTTGGCCAAATAATTAAACCACTTGGCATTACTGCGCCTGGACGTGCTACTAATACATGCAGTCCCTGGCGAATATTTTTCGCTCCACATACAATTTGTAAGGTTGTATCACCTACATTCGTCTGCGTAAGCGAAAGATGATCACTATCTTCGACTGGATCGCAAGATTCAACGTACCCCACTACAAATTTCGGTGTCGCATCAACCTTCACTTCTGCCTCATAATCGGTTTTTGAGATCAACTCATTGATTGTTTTGAGTTGTTCATCAGACAACAAAACTTGACCCGTTTCGCTTAAGTCTAAGTATTGAGAAGCGTTGAATATATTGACACTGACAATTTCCTCTTGGTGTGCCGGACGAACTACCGCGACATCACCTTTTCGTTCGAATGATTTTGCACTTGTTGAGTTGCTATCTCGCGTTAATAACAGGACATCTCCTGTTGCTGTTGGATTATAAAATGCTAACCACATAGGCTTCCCTCCTAATTATTTTCACGGATTGTTTTTAATGTTTCTACATTAAATTCCGTGACAACTTGTTGCAGCATAGCAATCGCTGCTTTGTAATCTGACAGTCGATAAATTGATTGATGACCGTGAATATAACGTGCCGGAACGCCAATTACACCACTAATAATACCTTCATTCATCGTATGAGCAGCTCCTGCATCCGTACCGCCTTTTGAGAAGAAATATTGATAATCAATCTCATGGCGTTCAGCTGTTTCAACGAAATAATCAATTAACCCACGATGGGTCAACATGCCTGGATCTTGCATTCGTAATAAGAATCCTCCACCAAGACGTCCTTGAACCCCTGTAGAGCTTTCTGCGTCCCCTGCAGGTGAGCAATCTACCGCAATAAACACATCCGGTTGGTAACGGGTTACCGCTCCACGAACACCACGTAACCCAACTTCTTCTTGAACGTTCGCGCCAATAATTAAGTCACAATCTAATTCTTTTCCTTGTACGTATTCTAATAAATCTAAAATTGCCACACAACCATAGCGGTTATCCCAAGCTTTTCCGATTAAATTCTTCCCATTCGCTGCATAGATTGTTTCCACTTCAGGGACAATCGTATTTCCTGGACGAACACCATAGCTTTCCGCTTCTTCTTTAGAATCAAAGCCTGCATCAAAACGAATATCTTCTGGCTTCAGACTGGCTGCTTGCCCACCGCCACGCAATAAATGCGGTGCGACTGCACTCGATACTATAGGATAGTCACCTTTAGCAGTTTGCAAGGTGTAACGTTGCGCTGAGACGGCATAGACGTTCCAACCCCCAATTGGCGTTACGGACATGGTTCCATTATTATGGATTTCTGTTACCATAAAGCCTACTTCATCCATATGGGCTGCAATCATAACTTTCGGCGCATTTTGTTGTTTTGATCTAATGATACCGTAAACATTACCTAGATCAGACACTTCAATCTCATCGACCAAAGGTGTCATATGCTCTACTAAATATTGACGTACATTACGCTCATATCCTGAGATTCCTTGTAATTCCGTAAGCTCTTTAATGCGTTGAAATAATTTGTCTGACATCTTATCGTCCTCCGTTTTCTTATTGCATTCTATCATTATAATTGTGTCACAAATACACCTTAAATTCAATCTTTACACATATTTGGTCTTTGCCTTTTATCGTGTTAAAATAGTAATTATAACTTAAGGGAGTGTGTCTTATGAGATATCAAAAAGAATTAACAATTGCTGGCGCTTTTATCGCCGGAACCGCCATGGGCGCTGGGATTGCATGGCTAGTTCAACGCAACCGTCCTCAAAATCCATCACATGTTTTACAACAAACAAAAGAATACTTTGGATCTTTAGGTGTAGTTAAAGGAGCCTGGATTGATTACGATACAATCGAGTATGATTTATTCGATAATGCCCCAATGGTATATATCGGTGGGGTTACTGTTGCAAAAGATGACCAACTTGTTTATTATCAGTTTGCGAGTGATGCAATCACTGGAGATGTGATTGATTATTCACCCATGCAATTATCCAATTAATTGAATCCAAAATCGTTCAAGAAAGAGGTGAGAATCGTTTATGAATCAAGAAGAATGGGAACTCCATCCGATTCCCGGTCAGTCGGGTGATGCTTATATGGGTGTTCGCTACGACGAAAAATTATTTTTTAAACGAAATACCTCACCTTTTGTGGCGACGCTTGCAGCGGCAGGCCTCGTTCCTAAATTAAAATGGACCGAACGGACGTACTCAGGTGATTTACTCACAGCACAGGAGTGGAGCGATGGAAGAATTCTCAATCGTGAGGACATGTATCAACAACGAATCGTTGATTTGATTTATCATATTCACCACTCAGAGCATCTACTGATTATGCTCAAGCGAGTAGGAGGACGTATCTACGCCCCGCAAGATTTTATTGAAGCATACCAAACAAATCTCCCCCCTTCGCTTCAAACTCACCAATACTTTAATTCAATTATCCATGACTTACAGAATCATATTAACTCATCGCTAATGGATGTGCCCCTTTCTGTTTGCCATGGAGATTTAAATCACCATAATTTTATTGAGCAGACCGATGGAAAGCTATATATTGTGGACTGGGAAGAAGTGAAAATTGCAGATCCAGTCAGTGATCTTACTCAATTCTTACTCCAATATTTTCCTCCTTCACAGTGGGATCAGTGGCTGGCAAACTATGGTGTAAAAATAGATTCGAACTATATGGAAAGAATTGAGTGGTATTCTGTAATTAACTGTTTACGATTAATCAAACAGTTTTATAAAGAAGGTCGATTGTATGAAGCGAACCAAACGATTATGCAATTAAAACCAATCTACCAACAACTTAGAAAGAGGTACTATGATGAGACTGCGCCATAAACCATGGGCACAAGACCGTATCAACGACTATCCACAGTACGTATCGCCCGCCCCCGAGACACATCGAGGCCATTGGCAGGAGCGTTTCGAAAAACAACAACCCCTACATATTGAAGTTGGATCAGGTAAGGGGCAATTTATTATCAACTTAGCTAAACAAAACCCTGAGATTAATTACATCGCGCTTGAAATTCAAACCAGTGTCACCGTTATGATATTAGATAAACAAATTGAAGCACAACTACCTAACTTGCAAATTATTCATGGTAATGGTGGTCACTTAAACCAGTACTTTGCACCCGGTGAAGTAGATCTTGTATACTTGAACTTTTCAGACCCTTGGCCGAAGAAACGGCACGAAAAGCGCCGACTGACCTCAAAGCATTTCTTAGATCAATACCGAGAAGTGCTGAAGCCCGAAGGAGAGATCCACTTTAAAACAGATAACCGAGGATTATTCGAGTACTCACTGGCGAATTTGTCGCAGTGCGGCTGGATTTTAAAACAAGTTTGGCTCGATTTACACGAAGATGGTTTATCGAATAATGTGATGACTGAATATGAAGAAAAATTCTCCCAAAAAGGTCATCCAATTTATCGATTGGAAGCTTACTATCCGATCGATACGCATTAAGTTAATTTAATCAAAAAACTCCGTTGCCCGAGAGCAGCGGAGTTTCTTAATGATATATATTATTTTTCTAATAAAGCTTCAAGTTCACCTAAGCGTTGCTCGAAGACATCGAGTGCTTCATCGATATACTCTTTTTGAGTCATATCTAAACCAGCCATCTTCATCGTATCGATCGCATAGTGGCTACGTCCTGATTTTAAGAAGTTTAAGTACTTCTCAAGTGTCTCTTGATCACCTTCAAGAACTTTCTTCGCAAAGTAAGTTGCAGCCGCAAAACCTGTTGAATATTGGAAGACATAATAGTTGTAGTAGAAATGAGGAATCCGTGTCCATTCATAACGAATTTCAGAATTTGAATTTACAGCAGGACCATAATATTTCTCATTAATACGTTGGTAATGCTCTTGCATAAATTCACTCGTTAATGGTTGTCCCGCTGCATCTTGCTCGTGAATAAAATGTTCAAACTCCGCAAATTGCGTTTGGCGATACATAGTACCTTTAACACCATCGAGGAAGTGGTTAATAATGTATTTTTTAATTTCCACATCATCGTACGTATCAAGCAAGTATTGTGTTAATAAATTCTCATTCATCGTCGAAGCAATCTCTGCTAGGAAGATTGGGTAACCTCCGTATTCAAGCGGTTGATTTTTACGGGTATAGTAACTATGAACTGAGTGACCTAACTCATGCACTAACGTGTAGAGTGAGTTCAATCCATCTTGCCAGTTTAACAAGATATATGGGTAGCTGTCGTAAGACCCTGATGAATAGGCTCCACTGCGTTTCCCTTTATTCTCATAGACATCAATCCATGAATTATCAAATGCTTCTTGAATAATTGATAGATAGTCATCACCCATCGGAGCCAATGCTTTTAAGGTAATCTCTTTGGCTTCTTCATAAGTAAATTCAATCGCGGGCTCGCCAAGTAATGGTGTATACATATCATACATCTCAAGATCTTCAATACCTAATAACTGTTTACGTAGTTCAACATATCGATGTAATAAATCTAATCGTCCGCCGACAGTTTCTAATAAAGTATCATAGACTGCTTCAGGAATATTGTTGTCAAATAAGGCCGCACTTCGAGCTGATGAAAATCCGCGGATTTTCGCATCAAAGTTATGTGTCTTGATTTCGGTTCCTAGGACATGAGCTAAAGTATTAGCATATTGGACAAAGACAGAATAGAATTGTTCAAAAGTATTTTTACGTACTTCACGGTCAGTACTTTCAAGTAATTTCCCATAGGTTGCGTGGGTTAGTTTAATATCATTTCCTTCGCTATCTTTAATCGTTGGAAATTCAAAGTCAGAGTTGTTCAGTAAACCAAATGTTTTGGAAGCACTATTGAAGATCTCACTCGCATTCGCTAAAAGTAATTCTTGCTCTGGCGGTAAAACATGTTCACGGAAACGTGTTAAGTTATCGATGTATTGGCGCAATGCTTGTAAGCGAGAATTTTCATCAATCATCGCTTCGAGTTCGTTCGCCTCAATACTCATTAATTCTGGATCAAAATAAGCAAAATCTTGAGCATATTTTGAGTAGAGTTGTGAAGTCTTCGCATCCATCTGTTGATATGTACTATTGGTTGAATCTTGGTCATATTTCAAATGAGCATAAACACCTAAATTGCTCACTTGACGACCGAGATCTAAACGCAGATCGATAGCTTCTGCTAACGTTTCAGCTGAAGACCCTAACTTACCTTCATAGTCTTTAGCTTTTTCCAAGCCGTTTAATGCAGCTTGATAACTTTCCTCAAAGGCTTCATCCGTCTTAAACATTGGGGTTAAATCCCATTGGTAACGCGGATCATTTTGTTCACGTGTTTTCAATTGTGATTCACTCACAGTATCATCTCCTTGTAAAATCGTTATCATTAGTTTATCACAAACTCCCTTCAGATGACACGTGATATGAAAATTAGTTTAATGATGATTTTTAGATAACAAATCGAGTACTGAGTGAAGTGTCTCCTTGACAATCCTTTCGCGTTCGATAAAGGCACTCGTTCCCCATGAAATAACCGGATGACTGAGTAAATGACCTACCATCTCATCGAATGAAAAATCTTCTGCTTGGTAAACTTGAATCCAAGCCACTAATTCCCAAAAAGGATTCAAGCAAAAATAACATTGCCATAAATCTGTCAGAACCCAACATGGTAAATGATCCAAGCTCATCCCACGCTGATAGAGCTGAACTAACGAGCGGCGATACGTTGGATCACGCTTTATTCCAATCAAAACAGTGGCATATCCTTTGTTCGAACGCCTTCCTTGTGAAGTAAGATGTCCCTTAGTTTTTCCATTCCCAGTAGCTAAATTAACGATAGTCTTAGGGAGTTGGTAATGATTTCTTTGATAAATTAATGGAATAGAATGAATAAAACCGATTGTTTGATCCGCCAAATCCAAATAAGGGATATAGTAACCCCAGTTCGCATCATACATTGTCATCGTATGATGCCATGTATGATTTAGCTGTGAATCTAGCTTTAATGTTTCATAACAAGAGAACCATACAACCTGGTCCACCAATGTTTGATACAGTTCAGTTCGGCGTTTTATCTCTTCTGGTGGAATTTTAGAATATTGAAATTCCAAAACACTTGACCAACCTGTTTGCCGTTCCATCACAAACACATCCGCGCGTTGGTTAATTTCTGCAAAATAATACTCTAATTTAACACTATAATCCTTTAAATCAAGGGCTCGCTTTAAAATTTCTTTACCTGCATGATGCATGTCACTTTCTTGAACAACTCGCCGCTCCGGCTGATTTTCTGAAGATTGACAGGATTTTAAATGACTGAAAAAATATTTTTGTCGCTTGCTACATTTAACAATCACCCGTTGATGACAGATAGGACAATATAAGTTCCCATGCTGCTTGGAGTACTGATTGAGTTGATGTGCATAAATAATTTCTTGGTTTCGAGTTACAGCATATTTCATCATAATTCCTCCTCGTATAATAAATGTAGTCTTAAATGAATGATTTTTAAGACTTTAAACATGTTACCCCTTTCGGGGTATAATTGTTTGTAAAGATTGAGGTTGCCCAATTCCTCCTTGAAAATTATTTTTCCCTTTTAAGACTGGCACCTCATCTCTATAGACAGTATATGAATCAGCTGGATAGAACATTGTTTCTGTATCTCTTACGAGGCTATATCGTCCATAGAGTATGGGGAAAACCTCTTTCTAATTAAAGAAAGGTTGATGAATATGCAATACCTAGGTATAGACATCGGTAAGCGTGCTCATGAAGCAGCTTTACTTGATCAGGATGGAAATCATCTCGGAAAAACTGTGCGTTTTTCAAATAGTCATAAAGGTGCTGAAAAACTACTTGATTTAATGAATGAGCATGAGTGTTTGCCTGATAATACTTTGATAGGTATGGAAGCCACAGGGCATTATTGGCTGTCTATACATACATTTTTAAAAAAATTAGGTT